>NZ_JBFVFE010000035.1:0-43182 GCF_052728615.1 Mariniflexile sp.
AAATTATCCGAAAAGATTACTTTTACCACATAAAATAAATGTTTAAAATAGCAAATTAATCGCTTGCGGATTTAAGGCATTAAAAAAAAAGAAAAAAAAACCTTGCGGAAGTTTACGGATACAATTTGCTAGCATCTGATTTTCCTTCGGAAAATCCTCGCACTCAAACACGCAACGTTCCTTACACATAAACGTTGTGGCTAATGCCAGAAAAACGGCAGATACAAACAAACATATAAGAAATTTGACTATTTTTATAATATGAAAATAAACGAGAAAAATATAAACCGAATTAAAAAGCTTTGCGAACAATACAAAGTCCGGACATTCTCTGCTTTTGGTTCAGTCACCAGAGATGATTTCAACGATGAATCAGATATCGATTTTGTTGTGGACTTTAATGAAAATGACCCATTTGAATACACTAACTTATACTTTGAGTTGAAAGATAAACTAGAAAAATTACTAAAACGTCAAATTGACCTTATTGAATACAGAGCTATCAAAAACCAATATTTCAGAAACGAACTTGATGAAACCAAAGTGCTGATTTATGGACAATAGAATTAACTCTTGGCTTGAAGACGTTGAAAGGTCTATTGATGAAATTTTTGACTTCTTACCTAAACAACGGGACTTCTTCGTGTATCAAAAAGACCTAAAGACAAAAAAAGCAGTAGAACGAAATATAGAAATAATAGGAGAAGCAATTAACAGAATTTTAAAATATAAAAATACCGATATTGAAATTAAAAATGCTCAAAAAATAATCGGCACCAGAAATCGAATCGCACACGAATATGACAGTATTTCGGACGAAGTAATTTAGACTATCATTATTAAAGAACTTCCTGAACTGAAAAAAGAAATTAGCGAATTGAAAAATAAACACTAGCCACAACAACGTGTATAAAAAATTGCTGGTTTTTGCTTAATCAAAAGGCAGTTGCACGTTTGCTACGTCTGATTTTCCTGCGGAAAATCCTCGCACGCAAACCCGCAACTTTTCATACACAAAACCGTTGCCAACAATTTGAACATGAACAACGAACAGTACATAGAAACCATAAAGAAGATTATTGAATCCAAAAAATTCAATAAAAAACTTAAAAAAAAATTTCAAAATTTTCCAAATCAAAAACTTGAATTTCACATTAGAAACATTCTGACTGAATTTTTCAACAAGAACGAAACAAACGGTTTAAGAGCATTTGCAGAACATCCACGCTACACAGATAAAGAAACCAAGAAAAGGGTATCAATTGATTTCTCAATTACAAAAAATAGAAATGTTGACTTCACAATGGAAATTAAATATAACTTTCCAAATGATAGTAATCAATTCTCAAAGTACGAGAATGTAATAAATAAAAGTTTTGTTGAAAGGACTTATCATCTCGAAAAAAGAGAAATTGATTCATTTCTTTTAATTATATGCGATACGAATAGACAAGAACAATTTGAGTTTGAAAATAAATGGAGTTTGAATTTACTCTCGCAATATCAAGTTAAAAAGATTCCATCAAATTGGGAGCAAAATATCCTCAATATTTTAGGTAATATAAAAAATAAAGTTGATTGCGAATTTTTTCGCTTTAGCAAAAAAACAATTCAGACATCAGAATTAACAGCTGATTTCCACTTTTACATATTATATAGAAAATCCAACTAAATTTAAAATCACAAAATGACGAAAAAATCCATTATTACCGCTGTATTATTAACTACCTGAGTAAAAGTAAAAGAGCTTGGTTTATTTAGTTTAATCCATTCACTAATTTTCTAATAGCTACTAAATTCGTCAATAATTTTTCCAAATTATCCAAATGCAACATATTGGCGCCATCGCTTTTGGCATTGGCAGGATCGAAATGGGTTTCTATAAAAAGACCATCCACATTATTCACAATGCCAGCACGGGCAATGGTTTCAATCATATCGGGTCTGCCACCGGTAACGCCAGCGGTTTGGTTGGGTTGCTGTAAGGAATGTGTAACGTCTAATATCGTGGGCGCATATTGGCGCATGGTGGGGATGCCACGAAAATCGACAATCATATCTTGGTAGCCAAACATGGTGCCACGGTCGGTTATCCAAGCGTTTTTATTGCCGGAATCGTACACTTTTTGTACGGCGTGTTTCATGGATTCCGGACTCATAAACTGTCCTTTTTTTAGGTTTACCACTTTGCCGGTTTCGGCAGCGGCCACCAATAAATCGGTTTGGCGCACTAAAAATGCAGGGATTTGCAACACATCAACATATTGGGCCGCTAGGTAGGCATCGGATATCTCGTGAATATCGGTTACCGTTGGCACATCAAAAGTGTCTGATACTTTTTGAAGGATCTTTAAAGCTTTTTCATCGCCAATGCCCGTAAAACTATCCACCCTGCTGCGGTTCGCTTTTTTAAAACTGCCTTTAAACACATACGGAATTTCCAATTTGTTGGTGATGGCAACCACTTTTTCGGCAATTCGTAATGCCATGTCCTCACCTTCAATGGCACAAGGGCCACAAAGCAAGAAAAAGTTATTGGAGTTGGTGTGCTTTATTTTGGGGATGTCTTGAAGATTCATGTGTTTATTTTTATTGTTTTTTAATTGTCATACCGATGGCTATCGGGATAAATACCCCGTGGGCTTCTTTCTGCCCAGTGGTATTTCAATGCAGTAAAGATAAGATTAATGACCGATATAAATAAACCATTTTTAAATTGAAAGCAAGGACTTTAGCTGATGGCTGCGTTAGCGATAGAAATGGCAGCCTTTTTTGTGCGCGCTTATGCGCAAAAAAGCTATAATGGATAGCGCGACCCTTTGTGGCTTAGTGACTTACGTTCATATTTAAGCAAAAATTTAATTGCCACAAAGGGGAATGCCCAAAAAAAAAGTATTGTATAATTTATCCATTATTTATAATTACCTTTGCACGCTTAAAATAAGGCACTATTATGGCTAATATTAAAAACATTGCAATTATTGCACACGTTGACCACGGTAAAACCACATTGGTTGATAAAATTATGTATCACTGTCATTTATTTCGCGATAATGAAAATACAGGTGATTTGATTCTGGACAACAACGATTTGGAGCGTGAAAGAGGCATTACCATTACTTCTAAAAACGTTTCCGTTACATATAAAGACACTAAAATAAATATTATCGATACCCCTGGCCATGCGGATTTTGGAGGCGAAGTGGAACGTGTACTCAATATGGCTGATGGTGTTTTGTTGTTGGTGGATGCTTTTGAAGGCCCGATGCCACAGACTCGTTTTGTGCTGCAAAAAGCGATCGATTTAGGGTTGAAACCTTGCGTGGTGATCAATAAGGTGGACAAGGAAAACTGTACCCCGGAAGAGGTACACGAAAAGGTATTTGATTTGATGTTTGAATTGGGTGCTGAAGAGTGGCAGTTGGATTTCCCGACCGTTTACGGGTCGGCAAAGAACAATTGGATGAGTGATGATTGGAGAAATGAGACCGATAACATAGAGCCTTTATTGGACATGGTGATTGAACATATACCAGCGCCGAAAATTGAGGAAGGGACTACGCAAATGTTGATTACATCGTTGGATTTCTCGTCGTTTACAGGTAGAATCGCTATTGGTAGATTGACCAGAGGTGGTTTAAAAACGGGACAAAATATTTCGTTGGTAAAAAGGGACGGAAGCATTGTAAAATCCAAAATCAAGGAAGTCCATATTTTTGAAGGTTTGGGGCGTAAAAAAGTAGATGAAGTACAAACGGGTGATATTTGTGCCATTGTTGGATTGGAAGGTTTTGAAATTGGTGATACGGTTGCCGATTTTGAAAATCCACAAGGTTTAAAAACCATAGCGATTGATGAACCAACTATGAGTATGTTGTTTACAATCAACGATTCGCCTTTCTTCGGAAAAGATGGAAAGTTTGTAACGTCCAGACATATTAAAGATCGTTTGGCAAAAGAATTGGAAAAAAACTTAGCACTTCGTTTAGGCGAAACGGGTAGTGCCGATAAATTCATGGTCTTTGGCCGTGGTGTATTGCACTTATCGGTTTTAATAGAAACGATGCGTCGTGAAGGTTATGAAATGCAAATTGGCCAGCCACAAGTTATCATTAAAGAAATTGATGGCGTTAAATGCGAACCGATAGAAGAGTTGAGAATTGATCTTCCAGAAAACGTATCGGGTAGAGCTGTAGAGTTTGTAACCTTGCGTAAAGGCGAAATGCTTTCAATGGAAGCAAAAGGCGATCGTATGGTGTGCGAATTCATGATTCCTTCCCGTGGTATTATTGGGTTGCGTAACCAATTGTTGACTGCAACTGCTGGAGAAGCCATTATGGCACACCGTTTTAAAGAATACCAACCGGTAAAAGGTGCTATTCCAGGGCGTATTTCAGGATCTTTGGTTTCTATGGAATATGGTACTGCCATTCCTTATTCCATTGATAAATTACAAGATAGAGGCAAGTTTTTTGTGGAACCAGGTGAAAGTGTTTACGAAGGCCAGGTAATTGGGGAAAATTCCCGTCAAGACGATATGGCTGTAAACATTACGAAAATGAAAAAACAAAGTAACGTGCGTTCTTCTGGAGCCGATGATAAAGCTAAAATTGTTCCAGCTATTAAATTTTCGTTGGAAGAGGCATTGGAGTACATCCAAAAAGATGAGTATGTTGAGGTAACGCCCCGTCACCTACGTTTACGTAAAATCCATTTAACAGAAGTGGAAAGAAAGAGAAACAAAGGTATTTAAAACATAGAACTCATTTAAACTTTTTGGCCTATTGGAAAAGTTTAAATGAGTTCAATATGGCCCAGGTTATTAAAAATGCCATTCAGGGGAATATTGCCAATATAGTAAAATATGTATTTTATCTATTTAACGCTATTTTAACGTTTTTCCATTGGAAAATCAATGGCGACATAAAAAAGTAATTAAGTATGGAATTTGCAGGAATAATATTTACAGAATGGGTTGGGTACGCCGCCATGGCAACTGTTTTAACGTCTTTTTTAATGAAATCCGTTGCCAAATTACGAATAGTAAACTCTTTTGGTTGTTTGCTATTTGTGCTTTATGGTACTTTGCTAGAGCCATTTTCCATGCCAATCATTATAACGAACGCAGCCATTTTTTTAATTAATCAATACTACTTGTTTAAAAAATAAATGTTCCATTGATGGATGCCATTCGTTAGTTGAAAAGCTGCGCTTTAGTGCTCCCGATAGGTATCGGATTCAATTTCTAAAAACATTTCAGCCATAAAGGTTATTAAAGTATTCCGACCAAATAACGAACCTGCCGGCAGGTAGGTAACTTGGTAACCCAATAACACTTTTTGCAATTTCATTGCTTTTCAAAACGTATAGATTTTCAATCCATTGGGGCTTAATTTTTAATACATAATTTCTTACAATTATATATTTATTGAAACGTAAAATTCTTTTGTATATTTGGCTTCTTATGATAATGGAATTAGAATAAACGATTTCATTCAGCGTTAATAAGATGATCGGTAAAAGTTATACCCCTCTTTTTCTTTATCAATAACAAGAAACTTTTAATAATTGAAAAAATTAATCGATTATATAAATACCCATGTTTTAGTGAAAGTAACGCCATTGCAAGGCGCTTCAGTAATAACAAGAATTATTGCTGGTATATTAACCTCTAAGGCCATTGCCATTTTTATTGGGCCAGCAGGATTGGCATTAATCGGTAACTTACGCAATTTTGTTAGCTCCTTTCAAGCCATCGCCATTCTTGGTTTCTACAATGGTGCGGTAAAGTATATTTCAGACTTTAAGGACGATGTTGTAGAGTTGAGCAAAACAATATCTACGCTGTTTTACGTGGGGTTTACTTCGACCATTTTAGTGTCATTTTTCTGTTATTTTAATGCACAGGCAATAAACGATATTATTTTCCCGGTTTATAATAATTATGCGTACATCATTAAAATTTTTGCCATTGTCCTTCCTTTTTATGGTTTAAACATGTTTTCATTTTCAATAATGAACGGCTTTTCCAAGTATAAGATACTTATTATTATCAATATCATTGGGCAAATATTAAGTGTTTCCATTACCTTGCTTTTAATCTATCAGAATAAGTTGGAAGGCGCTTTAATATCGGTGGTTATTGCAGAGTCGCTTATATGTTTAATAACCCTGGTAGGTATCATCAATAGGCGCAGTTTAGTGCCGCTTATTAAAGTAAATAGCATCAGTTTTGGTTTCTTGAAAAAGATGGCCCCTTATTCCTTAATGGCACTTTTCACAGCTGTGGCATTGCCGCTTGTTGCTATTGCCATCAGGTCCCATATTATAGAAAATGTAGGGTATAAAGATGCTGGGTTTTGGGAAGCCATGACCAGGATATCTAAATATTATTTAATGTTGATCAGTTCGATAATGGCTCTATATATATTGCCAAGGTTTTCTGGGATTGATGATGTTAAGGAATTCAGGAAGGAAGTTTTTAGTTTTTATAAAACGATTTTACCATTTTTATTAACGGGCTTGGTGCTCATATATTTATTGAAACCATTTATTGTAACCATTATTTTTTCGGATGATTTTAAACCTGTTGAAGACTTGTTTTTATGGCAGTTGTTGGGCGATTTTGTTAAAGTATTGTCCATGGTGATCGCCTATCAGTTTTTGGCAAAAAAAATGTTTTGGCACTATATTTTAACCGAGGCATTTTTGGTTGTCATTTTATACACCACCAGTATCTATTTCATCGATTTGCTCGATAACGTAAAAGGGGCCGTTATTGCTCATTTTGTGAGCTATATGATGTATTTTGGTATTATATTGCTTATATTTGGTAGTTCTCTGTTTAGGGTTGATTGTGATAAAACATAATTCACTCTGCTTTAAAATACTTAAAATTTAAATGTTACATAGAATAAAACAAGTTTATAAAAATAGCTTTTTAATTAAAGTTGCTTCTTTTAATATTTTAAGTGTCTTTGTTAAGCTTGTTTCTGGATTTATTGTATCAAAAACAATGGCTATTTTTATTGGCCCTTCAGGTATTGCTATCTCTGGTAATTTGTCTAATTTCACACAATCTTTAGAAAGCCTATCGTCTTTAGGCATTAAAAACGGTACAATAAAATATGTAGCAGAATCAAAAAGTAAGGATCTTCAATTTAAACGTGTTATATCTTCATCCTTTTTTTTTTCTATTTCTATTGCTGTTTTGGCATCTTCTTTACTTTTTGTATTTTCAAATAGCTTGAGTGCTTTAGTTTTCAATAAAGTAGAGTTTTCTTTTTTATTCAGGATTTCAGGATTAATGATGCCATTTTATTCAATCCATATTTTTTTTATTTCAATAATAAATGGTTTGAAAAAATTCAAAGAATTAGTACGTATTAATGTTGTGGGTTATATTTTAATAACGCTTTTAATGGTTGTATTTATTTATGCGAAACAATTAAATGGAGCTCTTTTAGCAATAGCTATTACACCATTTTTATTATTTACTTCTCTTTTTTATCAGTTTAATATTTTAAAATTTATTGTTTTTAATATTAAACTCTCCTGTGTTTCTAAAGAAGTTATAAAAAAACTGGCATCTTTTTTTTCAATGACTTTGTTTTCAGGTATAATGATTCCAATTATTTATTTGCTTATTAGAAGTTATATTATAAATAATGTTGGAGCAAATGAAGCAGGCTATTGGGAAGGTACAAGGAAAATCTCAAATTATTACATGCTTTTTATCTATACTTTATTTGATATATATTTGCTACCGGTATTATCTGAAGATACTAAAAGCACTAAATTTAAAAGTATTATTTTTAATTTTTACAAAAATATTTTGCCGCTTGTATTACTAGGTTTTATAGTAATATATTTTTTTAAAATTTTTATTATTAAATTAATTTTTACGGATGATTTCCTAGGTATGCAAGAACTCTTTGGATGGCAGTTAATAGGAGATTTTTTTAAAATTGTTTCATTTACAATTGCATATCAGTTTTTGGCTAAAAAAATGATTCGTTTGTATTTAATATGTGAAATTTCATATATGATTTTTATTTATTTTACAAGTATTTATTTGATAAATTATATGGGTGTTTTAGGTGCAGTCAAGGCTCATGCCTTTAGCTATTTGTTTTATACCCTTCTAGTGTTTTTTATTTTTAGAAATGAGTTATTCAAAAAAAATGTGGTTTAGTAAAAATAAAAAGGAATTTAGTGTAGAGCTATTGTTTTTTATTGTTATTATCCTTTCATTCTTAGTAGATTTATTTTTTGAGGGATTTCAAATACAAAGATTTTTAAACCTTATTGAAAATATTTTTTTTGCTATTATTTTAATAATCCCCCTTTGCTTTATCAATAGCAAAAAAATGAGTAGGCTTTACTTTTTAAGTTCATTTCTCTTTTTCAATATTTCTGTTTTCATTGAAACATCATATTATTATATTTTTAAGGTGAACTTATCACCTTCAGCCATCTATATTTTTTTTGAGTCGAATAATGGGGAAGCCGAAGAATTTGTTTCTTTTTATTTGGATATATATTTAATTCTCTACGCTGCTTTATTGACTATGCTATTTGTAGTGGTTGTTAGTAACAGAAACATAGCACTAAAATACATAAGCAAAACACGTTTTGGAAGTTTGAAGTTAATATTTGGTTTTATATTGATTTTAATTTTAATAAGAGTAACTCCTTTAAGATTTCAAAATTTACCTTACCTAGTTTTAAAATCTTTTTACGTAGTGTATTTTGAATCGAAAGTATTGGAAAGTGATCCTTATAAAAGCAAAAAAGGAATTTTTGAAGGTGCTAAAATGGCAGAAGATACAAATTCAAAATTATATGTGGTTGTTATAGGAGAATCTACAACCAGAAATAATATGTCGTTGTATGGCTATCAAAGAAATACATCCCCACTGCTGTCAAATCGAAATGACCTAAGTGTTTTTAACAACGTAATAAGTGCTCATGCAGGAACCACGGCTTCAATAACCAAGGCTCTTAGTTTAGAAAACTATGAGGGGTCTACAAAAGAAAAAGGTTCTTTAGTACAACTTTTAAATGCTGTTAACTTTGAAACCTATTGGATTTCTAATCAACAACCAGTTGGTTGGGCAGAAACAGATATTACCAAAGTAGCCTTTACGTGTAAAAATAAATTTTACTTATCTACAGAAAGTTCTGAAGACACAAGATCTTATGACGATGTGGTTTTCGATAAGATTGATGAAGTTCTTAAGACTAATGAAACCAATAAATTTTTATTTATACACTTACAAGGGTCGCATATTTATTACAAAAACAGATATCCAGATGCTTATAATATTTTTAGAAATAAAATAGATAATTCGTTAATAAAGAAAGAGAGTGATTATGACATAGTCAATGAGTATGATAATGCCATACTATACAATGATTTTGTTGTTAATACCATTATAAACAAAATTCAAAAGGAACAAAAAGAAAGCTTTGTCTTATATTTTTCAGATCATGGAGAAGAGGTTTTCAACACAAAAAAATTTGTGGGACATAATGATGATGTTGGAACCTTACCAATGTATGAAATTCCTTATATTTTATGGCAATCTGAAAAATATAAACAAAGTAAAAAAAATGATATTGACTTAAATAGGCCTTACATGTTAGATGATTTATTTCATAGTATTGCAGATTTATGTGGTATAACAAGTAAATATGTAGATGTTGAGCGAAGCATCTTTAATAAATCATTTAAAAAAAGGAAAAGAATACTGTTGAATAATAGAGATTACGATAGCTTAAAAAAAAGTAAAACTACCAATTAGAGTTTCATGAAAATTTGTATAGTAGCAACATCTTTAGGTCAAGGAGGCGCAGAACGCGTCGCTGCAATGCAATCAATAATGCTAACAGAATTAGGACACGAAGTACATGTTATTTTAATGTCAAATATTATTACTTTCGAGTATAAAGGAACAGTTTTTAATTTAGGGAAACTAAAAGAAAAAAGCGATTCTATAATTGATAAAATTGAGCGTATACTTTTATTTAGAAAATATTTAAGAGATAATAAGTTTAATTTTATTATTGATAATAGGGGCAGAAACAATGGCGTATTGCACGAGATTGGAGTATCTAAATTTGTCTATCGAAATTTTAAAATAATATACGTAATTCATTCGGCTTCATTTAAGCAAGAAATGTTAAAAAATGGCTGTCAAAACAATTGGTTATTAAAAGATGCTTTTAAAATTATAACAGTTAGCGATGGGATATTGATTTTTTTGAAGCAGTATTTTGATGAAAATAAATTAGCATGTATACAAAACACTGTAGATATTGAATCAATAAGTTTTAAAGCAAATCAGGAATTTAATTTACCTTATCGATATATTTTATTTTGTGGAAGGTTTGATGAAGCTAGTAAAAATATTAAACTACTTATCAAAGCTTACAATAAGTCTAAACTATATTTAAAAGGGATTAAATTAGTGCTTTTGGGTGAAGGTGAACATAAGCAAGAATATGAAGAATTGGCGAAAGATTTTAAAATCACTGAATACATAGTATACGAGCCATTTACAAAAAATCCATTTGTTTACATGAAGAATGCCATGTTTACAGTATTAACAAGTCGTTTCGAAGGTTTTCCTTTAGTTTTGATTGAGTCTCTGGCATGTGGGACACCTGTTTTAGCCATTAATTGTGAAACTGGACCTTCAGAAATCATTGAAAATAATGTTAATGGCATATTATTGGAAACGTATAATGTAAAAGTATTATCAAATGCCTTAAAAAAAATGGCTTTGGAAGAAGGTTTATTAAGTCTTTACAGTGGCAATGCTATCGCCAGTATACAAAAATTCACTAAACAAAGTATTAAAGAAAAGTGGAAACTTATTTTAGAAAGTTGATTATGCTTAATTAATTGTGAACTTTTAATTAATCTTTTTTGTCCTATTTCTTTTCAAGAATGGATAACCCTTTTAGAAAACCAAATGTAAGCTCGTTTAATAATATAGAACAAATCGGTAGGCAGATAGTATTTTATTTTTTGAACGTTTGTTAGATTGCTAGCATCAATTTTCTGCTTGTAAAATGTAACCAATTTGTAATTTTTTTCCATTTTGAATAAAACTACGAGCCTATAATGAACAAAATCAATGAACTTTTTTAAATCGGGATGGTCGCTATTTTTTAAATACCGTTCATAATCCGGAATCTTACGGACAAAATTTTTATTTGGAGCTGTTAATTGGTTTTGTAGCCCTGTGCGATAGTAGGTTTTAAAACCCTTGTAATATAGCAAGCTATAAACACTAAAGCAGCGAATGTAAAAATCGTCCTCTTCGCCATAATTTATACTTTCGTCAAAGTATCCAACAGTTTCAAAAACCGATTTGTTTAAAACCAACGAGCTAGGGCCTAAAATGTTTTTGCAAAGTTCGAAATAATTGGTTATAACCGTTTTAAGTTTAGTGTCAAATGCTTCAACAATTAAAATAGGGGTTTTATTTGGGGGCAATAACTTAACATTTGTAGCAAATACATCATATTCTTTATGGATATTGATTAAATGATATATTGTTTCTAAAAAATCTTCCATCCATAGATCATCTGCATCTAAAAAGGCAATAAATTTACCTTTAGCATTTTTAATCCCAGTATTTCTAGAAGCGCATAAGCCTCTATTTTCTTGATTTATAATACAGATTCTATCATCATTAAAAGAATTTACAATGTTATAACTGTCATCAGTGCTTCCATCATTAATTATAATGATTTCAAAATCGGTAAAGGTTTGATTTATAGCACTCTTTAAAGTGTCTTTAATAAAATATTCTTTATTGTACAGAGGAATAATTACAGAGAAAAACGCCATTATTTCTTCAAGTTGATATGGCAAAAGTAACTTAATCTAAACAAATCAAACAAAAAAATGGAAGGGTGTTTAGAGGTCAAATTAAATTTAAAGGCAGAGTAGAAAATTTTGTGCACAAATGCAAACAGGTAATTTAATTTAAACCTCTTTAATTTATTGAAAATTTTTAAAAAAGTTACAAAATCATGCTCTATTAAACCTTTAGAGTAAATAAAATTTAGGTTCTCTAACCCTTTTTTTGTTTTATCGAAGTAAACAGGATTTAAATCTACATCCCCATGCAAAACTGGATTTTCTAAATGTGTAATATTAGCCTGTATTTTATATAAATTATAAGCAAAAACAGTATCTTCATGCCCGTATTGAATGATTCTTTTTTCAAAACCAATTTTTTCAAACACACTTTTTTTTATTAAAGTATTATTAAAAAGTATCATTTTATATTTGTTTTTATTCCGTTGGGAAGCATTAAGGTCTTCGCGGTATATGCCGTATTTCCAACGTAATTTTCTGCTGTTTTCTACATTTTCCGGGTGTGTTCTTCCACCATAAATAACGTCGGTGTTTTTATCGATGTTACTTACATAACTTTTTATAAAATCATCATGTATCAGTAACGAATCGCCGTCAATAAATAAAAGATATTCAAATTTGGAAGCATTTGCTAAAGCGTTTCTGTTATTGCTTAATCCAACGTTTTTTTTAAGTGTGAAAAATTTAGAATTTGCAAGCGAGTTGATTTTTTCGTTCTCTTTGTTTAATATGGAATGGGAACCATCATCAATACAAATTATTTCAAAATCCAGTTTTTCCTCTAACGCTTGTTTTTCAAGTTGTTGGGCAAGAGGATATACATTGTAATTATATGTTGGAATTAAAATTGAAATCATTGTTTGGTGGCCATTAAAACAGTTTCAGGCGATTGAAAGCCAAAGTAAAAATCTTCTTTTTCTTCATTAAATGATTTAACCAATATTTTAAATGCATTATGCTCCAATCTGTTTTTTAATCCTTCAACAGAATAAATTCTAACATGGTCATTTTGTCCAAAATGAAGAAGCCTTTCCTCAGGGGAAACTATCGAATAATCCTCATAAATGGCACCTTCTTTAAAAGGTGTTTGGATGTAAATAATGCCGTTAGGTTTTAATACCCTATAAAGTTCTGCCATCGCTTTTTGGTCATCAATGATGTGTTCCAATATATGATAACAAACAATAGTATCAAACTTTTCGGGCTCTTGATTTGTATTGGTAATATCGAATTTATAATCCGCTAAAAATTCATTTTCAAAATCCGTACTGAAATAATCAACAGATTTTTCTTTTTTTAAATTTCTATAAAGGCTTCTGGAAGGCGAAAAATGGAGCAGTTTGCCTTTTAGGTTTCCATTGTTGTTCAATAAGTACCAAAGTCTTCTGTTTCTAGATAAGCTGCCGCAAAAAGGGCACATGAGGTCTTTGTTTTTTAATTTAATAAAAGACCTTAATTTTTTATCACAAACATTACATTGATGGGTGTTTCCTAAAAATAACATACCATATAATGCGCGAAAAAACAATTCGTTTTTAAATAGAAATTGTTTAGGGATGAAGGCTTTAATACTATTTTTAATAAAACTGTACATATTAACCTTTCCGCTGCACCACCTCAAAAACCTGATTGTCTTCGCATTTCAAGGTTTTACTGGGATATTTTAGCAACAGCGCATAATCGTGGGTGGCCATTAAAATGGTATTTCCGTTTTTATTTATTTCCTGTAAAACTTCCATAACCTCAATACTGGTTTGTGGATCTAAATTACCCGTAGGTTCATCGGCAAGAATGAGTTCCGGATTGTTGAGTAAGGCTCGTGCAATGGCAACCCGTTGTTGCTCGCCACCCGAAAGTTCGTGTGGGTATTTAAAGCCTTTGGTTTTTACATCTACTTTACTTAAAACTTCTTCAACACGGGCATTCATTTCGTTTTTATCCTTCCAACCGGTAGCCCTTAAAACAAACAGTAAATTTTCATTGATGGTACTATCCGATAATAATTTAAAATCCTGAAAAACAACACCTAATTTCCGTCTTAAAAAAGGGATGTCGTTTTCTTTTAGGGTTTTTAAATCGAATTCAACAATATGTCCTTCGCCTTCCGTTAAAGGTAAATCGCCGTAAAGTGTTTTCATAAAACTACTTTTTCCGGTACCGGTTTTCCCAATCAAATACACAAAATCGCCTTTGTTTATTTCAACATTAACGTTTGAAAGCACCAGACTATCTCCTTGGTAAATAGAGACATCTTTTAATTGCAAAATAGGATTTGACATAATTGGGTTTACTTATTTTTTAAACGTTGTAAATGTATTATTTAAAAGTTGAAAGTTGAAAGTTAAAAGTTAAAAGTTTCAAAGACGCAAAGATCATGCAACTAATATGATAGTTGCGACTGCGACTGAAAACTGCGACTCTTTCCGTCTTTTCCAACTTTTAATAACTTCGTTTATAATTATCGTGCAATTGTTGCGTTATAAGTTTTGTATTGGATTATCTTTGATTTTTAAATTAAAAACGAATCATTAATGAGCATAAAAAACAGTGTTTCCCTTTTGGTGGCAATAAGTTTTGGTTTTCAAATATGGGCACAACAATCTGCCATTTACACCAGCAATTTAGTAGAATATCAAAAAGCGTTGACGCTTTACAACAATCAGCAATATTTAGCGGCACAATCCTTATTCCGGAATGTTAAAAAAACGACGAATGAAGAGGTTTTAATGTCCGATTGCGACTATTATATAGCCAATAGCGCGGTGCGTTTAAATCAGCAAAATGCCGATCAACTCATTGAAAATTTTGTGAAGGAATATCCAACAAGCACCAAAAAAAATACAGCGTATGTGGATGTTGCCGATTATTATTTTGAAAACGGAAAATATGCCTATGCCCGAAAATGGTATGATAAAGTGGATGAAAGTGCTTTAGGGAGAGCCGAAAAGGAAAAGTTCTATTTCAACAATGGCTACTCAGCATTTTCAAGCAAACAATTTAAAGAAGCCAAACAGTATTTGTCGCGTGTGGAAAATTCAAAAGAATACGGTTCACAAGCTAAATATTATATAGGTTTTATGGCGTATGAAGGCGATGATTATGAAAGTGCCAACAAGTATTTTGAGCAAGTAAGCAACCAGGAAAAGTATAAGGAAAAGCTGTCTTACTATCAAGCTGATTTGAATTTCAAATTGGGAAATTTCGAAAAAGCCATTCAACTTGCCAAAGCGAAATTGAAAAGTAGCGATGCTAATGAAGTATCGGAACTTTCAAAAATAATAGGAGAAAGTTATTTTAATTTGAAACAATATGCCGAAGCGATTCCGTATTTGCAAGCGTATAAAGGTAAGGACCGTAAGTGGAACAATACCGATTTTTATCAATTAGGGTATGCATATTATAAACAAGGTGATTATGAAAAAGCCATTTCAGAATTCAATAAAATTATTGGAGGCACTAATTCCATTGCTCAAAACGCCTATTACCATTTGGGCGAAAGTTATATCAAATTAAATAAAAAACAGGAAGCTTTAAATGCCTTTAAAAATGCTTCGGAAATGGATTTCGACTTAAAAATCCAAGAAGATGCTTGGTTGAACTATGCGAAAATAAGTTACGAAATTGGCAATCCGTACCAATCTGCACCTCAGGTTTTAGCCGCTTATTTGGATAAATATCCTAAAACAACCTCTAAAGAAGAAATTGAAACCCTTTTAATCGATTCTTACATTACATCTAAAAACTACAAGGAAGCATTGAGATTATTGGATGGTAAAAAGAGCTTTGAGAACAAGGTGGCATACCAAAAAGTAGCATTTTATAGAGCTTTGGAATTGTATAATGAAAGTAATTTTTTAGAAGCTAAAAAACTTTTTGATGCGTCGTTAAAAGAACCGCGCGATGCTAATTTTACGGCACGGGCAACCTTTTGGAAAGCAGAAACCGATTATAATTTAGGCAATTATGATGATGCGCTTATTGGTTTCAAACAATTCAGTCAACAATCTGGAGCATCTTCAACACCCGAATATAAAAACATAGATTATAACTTGGCTTACACCTATTTTAAGCTGAAAAATTATTCGCAAACGGCACAATATTTCAACCAATTTATTTCATCAGGTAAGAAAGAAGACAAAGTGCGTTTGAATGATGCGTACCTGCGTTTAGGGGACGCCTATTTTGTATCGAGTGATTATAAAAATGCCATAAACGCTTATGAAAATGCTATTAAATTAAGTGCTATCGATTCCGATTATGCCTTTTTTCAAAAAGCGATAAGTGCCGGTTATGTTGGGCAGGATTCAAAAAAGATAAAAGAATTGGAGCAGTTTATTTCTCAATATCCAAAATCGAAACTTCGTGATGACGCCATGTATGAATTGGGGAATACGTATGTAAAAACCAATGAAACCGACAAAGCGATGCAGGTTTACAACCGTCTAAGTTCAGAATATAAAATGAGCTCGTTTGTACCAAAAGCGTTGTTAAGACAAGGCTTGGTTTATTATAACGGAAGCAAGAATGAGCAAGCTTTAGGTAAATTCAAACAAGTGGCAAGCGAATATCCTGGAACGCCCGAAGCGATTCAATCGGTGGCAACAGCACGTTTAATTTATATTGATTTAGGACGTGTGAATGAATATGCCAGTTGGGTAAAAACCTTAAATTATGTGGAAGTGACGGATGCCGATTTGGATAACGCCACCTACGAAGCTGCCGAAAAACAGTATTTAGATAACAATACCGATAAGGCCATCACACAATTTAATGGGTATTTGAATCAGTTTCCAAAAGGTTTGCATGCCCTACAAGCCCATTTTTACGTGGGGCAATTATATTATAAAAAAGGGTTGATGGAAAATGCGGCACCTCATTACAAATATATTGTAGAGGCTTCAAGAAGTGAATATACCGAAGAAGCTTTGTCGCGTTTATCGCAATATTTTTTAGAAAGCAAAAGCTGGAACAAAGCCATTCCGTTATTGGAACGCTTGGAAGAAGAAGCTAATTTTCCACAAAATGTGGTGTTTGCACAATCAAATTTAATGAAGGCGAATTACCAATTGCAAAGTTATAATAAGGCGGTTACTTATGCCGAAAAAGTGCTGACCAATTCAAAAATCGATAATAAAATTAAAGCCGATGCGCATATTATAATTGCACGTTCTGCCATGAAAACCGGCGACGAAAATAAAGCAAAAGAGGCTTATGCCAAAGTTGAACCCGTGGCTACGGGTGAAACCGCTGCCGAAGCGTTGTACTACAACGCATACTTTAAAAATAAAGACGCTAAATATGAGGCTTCCAACACAACGGTTCAAAAATTAGCCAAGGATTTTTCCGGTTATAAATATTACAGTGCCAAAGGCTTGGTGATTATGGCGAAGAATTTTTATGCCTTAAATGATGCGTTTCAGGCTACCTATATTTTAGAAAGCGTGATTAAAAATTTTACGGAATTTGATGAGGTGGTTACTGAAGCAAAATCAGAATTAAGTAAAATTAAAGCGAATGAAGCCAAAACCAATTCGTCCATTCAAGCAGGAAATTAAAGTTAAAAGTTAAAGGTTAGATATTAAAAGTTAAAAGGTGAGAGTGGTAAAATTCAAAATTCGTTAATCGTTAATCGTAATTCGTTAATCGTTAATCGTAATTCGTTAATCGTTAATCGTTAATCGTTAATCGTTAATCGTAATTCGTTAATCATTAGTTTGTCCGGTCGTCCCGATAGTTATCGGGAGCAGTCGAGACCTACATAATAAAATTAAAAATCGTAATTCATAAATCGTAAATCAAGAATATGCGCAAGCACATAAAAAATATATTATTGGCAGTTTTTACATTAAGTGTATCTCTGGTTTTTTCCCAAAAAAAATCAAACGACACCATCAATACAGGGGTTATTGACGTAGTAAAACCTTATACGCCAACCATATCGGATGCGTTTAAGGTAAAGGAAACGCCCTCATTGGATGATGAAACCACCCAAGCTAAAAAAGAGATCAAATACACTGTTTTTTCATTTCCGGTAGCTTCCACATTTACGCCTGCTAAAGGAAAGGCAGCAACTGTTGATAAAGTAAAACCTGTTAAATTATACGATAATTACGCAACCCTTGGGGTAGGTACCTATACCACTATTTTGGGCGAGTTGTATTTAAACCATGCCATTAGCCGTACCGAAAGTGTAGGTGGTTACGTAAATTACCATTCTTCGGAAGGCGGTATTGAAGGGGTTTCTTTTGATGATAATTTTTTAAATTCAAAAATGAATGTCAATTATGCATCGCGTTTAAGGGATATGTCGTGGAATGTGGAGGGCGGATTCCAACTTCAAAATTACAATTGGTACGGCGTGCCAGAATCCCAAATTATAGCGGCGCAAACTAATGGTATTAGGGTAGACCATTCGTTTTTTGGAGCGCACGTAGGGGGCGATATTTCTTTCGAGGACACTTACATTAATTCTGGAAGTTTGTTTTTTAGGCGTTTTGGCGACAACCAAGGATCGGGGGAAAACAATTTTGTATTAAAAGCAAAAGTGGATGTGCCCATTAACGATATGGAGATTTCAACTGATGTGGTAATAGACTATATAAGTGGAAGTTTTGATAGAGGTTATAATACCAGTGATGAATTGAAATACGGGAATTTCCAATTAGGGATTTCGCCAACCTATCAACTAAAACAAGATGATTTGACCTTGAATTTGGGAGTTTCGTTGTTTTATTTAAGAGATAATATCGCTACGAAAAGCAAAATATATTTATACCCCAATGTAAAGGCAACCTACAGATTGGTAAACGATGTACTGATTGCTTATGGCGGTATCCAAGGTAATTTAATCCAGAACACCTACTATGGTTTTGCCAATGAAAACCCGTTTGTGTCTCCAACATTGGAGGTGTCACCAACCGATCAATTATATAATGCCTATGTGGGTTTAAAAGGAAAAGTGACCAGTAATGTTAGTTACAATGTGAGTGGACGTTATATAGCCGATAGAAGCAAAGCGTTATTTAAAACCAATGTGATTAAAAATTTATCGCCTCAAACAGATTATGATTATGGAAACTCTTTTGGAATGGTGTATGATAACGTAAAAACCATAGGTGTTTCGGGCGAAATCAATGTTGATGTTAATAGAAACTTTAAACTGGCTTTAAGAGGAGAAACCTTTAGTTATACAACCGATGATGAGGCGGAAGCTTGGAATTTGCCCGATTTTAAAGGCTCCTTGTTTTTAGATTATCAGATAAGTAAACAGTGGTTTGCAGGTGCTAATTTGTTTTATGTGGGCGAGCGTAAAGATATTTTAGAATTTGAGGGATCATTCATACCCACAACTTTTACGCCAGTAACTTTAGATAGTTATTTTGATGCCAATGCGCATGTAGGCTATCATGTAAACGACCAACTTTCAGTGTTTGCAAAAGCGAATAACATCGCTAATAAAGCCTATCAACGTTGGCAAAATGTTCCCGTACAAAGTGCGCAATTTTTGGCGGGTGCCACTTATAAGTTTGATTTTTGATAGCCTTTTGTTATTCCCGTCAAGACGGGAATCTCATGATGTCTATTAATGAAATAAAGTTGATAAAATGAAGAATTATATTTTTACAGCTATTTTGGTTTTTATATCAATATTGGCTCATTCACAGTATAAAGATTGGTGTTCTTCAGAAATTTTTTTGAAAGATGGTACAAAATTAAGTGGAAAGGCTAGATTAACTATGATTGAATCTAAATTTGGATTTCCAATTCCTATCGTTTCAGAAGAATATTTACGATATATTAACTTTAAAATTAAACAAAAAAGTAACTATTCAGCCTTTAATATAGCAATAGTTTTAAAAGCGTCCAATACGTTTTGCCCATTTTTAATGCAGGTGTCTGTTACCGAACGGATGACCGCATAGATCTGGGCGCCATTTTCAGTTTTGAACTGGCCCGATACTTTTTGTTTCACTTTCACATTTCTAATGGCTCTTTCCGAAGCATTATTGTCAGGGGGCACATGGAAATGATGGAGAAAGGCAAGAATATATGCTTTGTGCTTTATCATTCGTTTATGGAACGCGCGCAGTTTCTTTTGGTTCTCAGGAAGTGGGCTTTCCAACAGATCTTCCAAAGCGGTTTTTATTTTGTCTCTTTCTAATATTGGGTTTTTATAGTGTTCTTGGTCCAGGTTTTTCTTGAGTTCAAGGGCTTGATACAGTACCCTTTTGAAGTTCGTGGCCCAATTGGATTCAAAGCGCTGTTCAAGGAATATGAGTTCTCTCAATAAATGTGCAATGCACAGTTGGTGCGTTCTGCATTGGGACTGGAAATGGCTTGCCCAACAATCATGGACCAGGACCGCATCCTGGAAACCTTGGGGAAAGTTAGTGCCGATAGTGGCCGTGCCCCTGTTTTTTGAAAACACCACATAGGTAACTGACTTGCCTTGCCAGGTCCAGAACCAACCTTTTTTGCCGTTTACCTTAATGCCCGTTTCATCCGCGCCGACAACTTTTCCGTTCGATACTTTTTCAGCGATCAGATCATAGGCAGGCCGTGATTTTAAAGCAAAGCCGTTCAAGAGATTGCAAATTGTACCTTGTGAAATGGGCAGGTTGCAAACATCTTTGAAAAATTCGCCCATTCTCTCGAAAGGCAGGTATTGGCGCGTATGCATATAGGCGATCGTAGCTTGGACATTGGCGCCATAGCTTATCGCCGTTCTTATGTTTTCCGGAAAAACGGACTTGTTCCGGTGCCCGCAAGAACACGTTTTACTGAAAATTCGGTGCTCTGTATATTTTGGGTAAATGACCGGAATATCGACCACCTGTCTTTTTAACAGGAACTCCTCTGGCCTGTCGGATAGGTCGTTTCCGCAACAATTACAAAAACCAGGCTTATGGTCGATGATCTGGTCTGGGCTCCCGGCCATTTTTAGCGTAGTGCCTTCGTGCCCTGGCTGCCCACCAGCTTTTTTGCCGGATCTGGTGCGCAGGCTCTGGTTTTTTAAAGGCCTGTTTTCATCTTTGGAGGGCGGGACTGAACTATTGCGGCTGTTCTTCGGGTTCTCGTACCCGGCAAGGCGCTCCTCAAGCTCTGAGATCCGTAGCCGAAACGCCCCGTTCTCTTTCTCGAGCACGTCCAAACGGGCCGTTAGCCCCACTATAAGTTCCCTGTCGGTCAAACCTTTTCTTTTCCCGAAAGATCCGAAATAGATCCATAGGATCCAAATTTGGGGCCACTTTTTTTTATTGTTTTTGGGCTATTGGGAAGATTGATGTCAATCTCAATATAGAACCTGAATAGTTACACAAAAAAAAAGTACAGAATTTACTCCTCAAGAAGTTGAAAAAATCATTTTCGACTTGGATTATAAAGAAAAAGGAAAAAGGGTAAAAAGACAAGCAACATACATCCCAATAATTAAAAGTGAAAATAAAAATAAATTAGGTTTTGCTGAACTTATTATAGACGGAACAGTCAAATTGGTTAAAAGAACTGTATCCAATTCTAATAGAAATAGCGTTTTTGAGGAATCGTTACTTATGCGAAATAATGAAGAAGCAATTATTTTTAATTATGTAGAATTAAAGTCATTTAAAAAGCGAGCTTCAGAGTATTTTAGTGATTGCTCTAGTTTGGTGTCAAAAATTGAGGATGAAAAGTATAACCGTAAGGATTTGGAAGATTTAGTGAATTATTACAATGCTAATTGCGCCAAATAGTCAAAATGCTCCCCGTTCAAAACCAATTCACAGTTCAATCCAACCGTATCACAAGCAAGTTTCAACGTATCAAAATCTAAATATAGCCATTTCATAGGTACTTCTTTTTCATCTTTATAACTTAAAAAATAATCGAGTTCGCCATGGTAGTTGGAGTGTGCATCCATCCAAAAACCACCATCTTCATCTTCATACATATATTTAATGTCGGAAGAATCGATTAAAATCTGTCCGCTAGGTTTTAATAAGCTTTTTAAATGTGTTAAGTATTTTGAAACCTGAACAAGTTCCTGAAAAATACCGGTACCATTCATCAATAATAAAATGGTATCATAGGTGTCAGTTTCATCTAAAATGTTTTTTACTTCAGCATGTATAACCCCACGGTTTTTAGCCACTTCAATAGCACCTTTCGATATATCGATGGCTTTTACTTGAAATCCTTTTTCCTGTAAATACAAACTATGGCTACCGGCACCACAACCGACATCTAAAATAGTTCCCTTTACTAATTTTAGAGCTTTTTGTTCTAGTTTGGGCATCTCCTTAAAACCTCGGAATAAATAGGGCAGAGGCAATTCATCTTCATCAGAAATATTTGTAGATGTAATAATATCTTCGGAATAATTCCCGTTATGGTAATCCAATAAAGCTTTTCCGAAAAGGTCTTTCAAAATAAAAAGTTTAGAGTTTAAAAAAGTTTCAGGTTTAAAAGTTATATTTTTGATGCTCCATTCGGGAATCTAAAACTTGAAACAAATAACTTGGAACAAATCATTAGCAATCTTCCAAAGCTCGCCAAAGATAAGCATAACGAGAACAAAAAATTCTTCGCGAAGCTAAAAAGTAAACCGCCCAAAAATCTGGATTATGTGATGCAAGAATTGCATGGAGCGGAGTTTAAAAAAACGGATTGCTTAACATGTGCCAATTGCTGTAAAACCACTGGGCCATTATTTACCGATAAAGATGTGGAGCGTATTGCGAAACATTTTAAAATGAAAACGCAGCAATTTATCAACCAATATTTGCAGATTGATGAAGATAACGATTATGTATTGAAAAGTGTGCCCTGTACCTTTTTAGGAGCCGATAACTATTGCTCCATTTATGAAGTACGGCCTAAAGCGTGCCGTGAGTTCCCACATACCAATAGAAAAAAGTTTCAGCAAATTTCTAATTTAACTTTAAAGAATGTGGCTATTTGTCCCGCAGCATTTAATATAGTTGAGGACATGAAGAAACGGATTAAGGGTTAGTTTTCAGTCGCAGTCGCAGTCGCAGTCGCAGTCACAGTTTTCAGTCTCAGTTTTCAGTATTTTTATTCGCTTTGCGCCTCGCGGCTTTGCGAGATAATTTTAAGACGCTTTGCGCCTCCTAGACGAGAAATAATTTTATTATATTTAGAAAAAATATCCCTTTGGAAACCCTTTTAAATTATTTTGAAACCATTCCGTCATCACACCGCGCCTTCATCATTGTTGGTGGTTTAACTTTCTTTTGGCTGTTAGAGGGTATCGTGCCTTTAGTTGGTTTCAAATACAAAAAATGGAAGCATGCCATTCCTAATTTATTCTTTACATTAACCACTATTCTTATCAATCTGCCGTTGGCATTTTTGTTTTTAAAATCATCAGATTGGGTAATGGCCAATAATTTTGGAATCCTTAATTGGTTACCTACTATGCCTATATGGTTGTACGCATTCGTGGGCATCTTTTTAATAGACCTGATTGGGGCTTATTTGCCGCATTTGATAGAACATAAAGTAAAACCACTTTGGATGGTTCATTTAGTGCATCATTCCGACCATAATGTAGATACCACTACAGCCAATAGGCACCATCCGATAGAAAGTCTCATCCGATACATTTTTACACTTTCAGGAATATTTATAATCGGTACGCCCATAGCACTGGTTATTCTCTACCAATCGTTATCGGTGGTGGCTACCCAATTTAACCATGCCAATATTAAACTGCCTAAAAAAATCGATACATGTATAAGTTATGTACTCGTGTCCCCCGATATGCACAAAGTACACCATCATTACAAAATACCATATACCGATTCCAACTACGGAAATATTTTTTCGGTGTGGGATAGATTGTTTGGTACCTATATGGAATTAGATACAGATAAAATTATATATGGTGTAGATGTATTTCCTGATGAAAAAGAAAATAGCAACATTAAAGATTTGTTGAAGCAACCCTTTCAAAAGTATAAAAAACCGACTTCCATTTGAGTGCGTTCAGTTTCTAAATCAATAACCGAAACTATTTATTTGTTAGAAAATTTCTCTGTGAATTTCAGCAAAAACTAAAATCCCCACTTTAAAATAATTGCATTGGTCAAAAAACCGTAAATCGTAAATCGTAATCCGTAAATCATTCTTATCTTTGCCCTTTCTTAAAAATTAGAACAATGCAAGACGGATTATACGCAAAATTCAACACAACTAAAGGAGCCATTTTAGTTGCTTTAGAATTCAAAAAAACACCAGGAACAGTTGGTCACTTCGTAGCTTTAGCCGAAGGAAACTTAGAAAATAAAGTAAAACCTCAAGGCACGCCTTATTATGATGGTTTAAAATTCCATAGAGTTATTCCAGATTTTATGATTCAAGGAGGTTGTCCTCAGGGAACTGGTTCCGGTAATCCAGGGTATCAATTTGATGATGAATTTCATCCAGATTTAAAGCATGATGGTCCAGGTGTATTGTCTATGGCGAATGCGGGTCCTGGTACCAATGGAAGTCAGTTTTTTATAACACACATTGAAACGCCTTGGTTGGATAATAACCATACCGTTTTTGGAAAAGTGATAGAAGGTCAAAATGTGGTGGATGCCATTGCACAAGGTGATAAAATTGAAACTTTAGAGATTGTAAGGGTTGGTGCAGAAGCTGAAGCTTTTAAAGCAGTTGAAGCTTTTAGGACTTTTGAAGGTTCCAGAGAAAAAAAAATAGCAGAAACCAAAAAAGCTGCCGAAGCGGAATTGGATAAATTGGCGACAGGATTTAGCAAAACCGAAAGCGGATTGCGTTACCAAATTATCCAAAAGGGAAGTGGAGCTAAAGCCGAAAAAGGTAAAAACGTATCAGTACATTATAAAGGGCAATTAGCTGACGGAACGGTGTTTGATTCATCATACAAACGCAATGAACCCATCGATTTTCCATTAGGAGTTGGTCAAGTAATTTCAGGTTGGGATGAAGGCATTCAGTTATTAAAAGTGGGTGATAAAGCACGTTTTGTAATACCAAGCCATTTAGGATACGGAAGTAGAGGTGCTGGCGGCGTTATTCCACCAGATGCGACGTTGATTTTTGATGTAGAATTAATGAATGTTAAGTAATTTTCAATAAAATATATTTTTTAAGCCACTTCATTGTGGCTTTTTTTATATTTACATATGACAGAGCAGGAATTACAAAAACTTAGATATCCTATTGGGAAGTTCGATTGTCCCAATAATATTTCATCACAACACATTGAAAGTTGGATTTCAATTCTAGAACATTTCCCAAATCGATTGGAGAATCTGGTCAAAAATTTGACCGATGACCAATTAGAAACTCCCTACAGACCAGAAGGTTGGACCGTTAGGCAAGTGATTCATCATCTATCTGATAGTCACCACCACAGCTATGCACGATTCAAATGGGCTTTAACCGAAGACAAGCCAGTTATTAAAGCCTATTACGAAGATAGGTGGGCAGATTTGTTCGATTCTAAAATAGCACCCATTGAGATGTCTTTGCTTCATTTAAAAGCCATTCATGCAAAATTGGTTTATTTGTTAAAGGGGTTGCATGAAAATGATTTGGATACCTGTTTCATCCATCCTGAAACACAAAGTGAAGTCGTTTTGAAAACGAACATCGGGCTTTATGCATGGCATAGCAATCACCATTATACACATATTGAGAATTTGTTGAAACGTAATAACTGGGTTTAGAACATTATGATGAGACTGGTAACTGTTGAAGATGCGCAACAAATTGTGGATATTTACAATTATTATGTAATGAATTCTATCGTTACATTAGATTTGGTTCCATTTTCGGTAAAAGATTTTGAAGAGAAAATAAAAACCATTTCTAATGATTTTCCCTTTATAGTTTATGAAGTGAATAACGAAGTATGGGGTTATGCTTATGCCAACACCTTTAGAACAAAACCTGCCTACAAAAACACCGTAGAGCTAACCGTTTATATAAAACATACAGAATTAGGGAAACAAATTGGCAAAAAATTGTATTCAGAATTATTGCTTCAGCTTAAAAATCAAAATTACCATGTAGTTATTGGTGGGTTAACATTGCCTAATGATGCCAGCGTAAAACTTCATGAAAACTTTGGTTTTGAAAAAGTGGCCCATTTTAAGGAAGTAGGCTATAAATTTGACAAGTGGCACGATGTAGGTTTTTGGCAATTGACTTTTTAATTCCTGTGAAGACAGGAATCTCTTGTTAAAAATATTTAAAACATGGATTTTTGTCTAAACACCTTAATTAACTTTTCCACTTAATATTACACCCAATACTAGGTTTTTGAAGAGTGCTGTTTTCTTTATTTTCAAGCAAACAATCTAAAGCATGTCTTAAATCATTTCCGGTGACTGGTTTGCCATTTCCTGGTCTGGAATCATCCAACTGCCCTCTATAAACTAATTTTAAATCTTTATCAAACACATATATATCTGGTGTGCATGCAGCATCATACGTTTTGGCAACTTCTTGACTTTCATCATATAAATAAGGAAATGGATACTGCTCGTTTTTAGCATGAATCGCCATGTTTTCTGGCCCATCTTGCGGATAATTAATGGCATCATTACTGGAAATGGCAATAAAACCAATCCCTTTTTTATGGTATGTATTGGCTATGGCAACCAATTCTTTATTCACATGGATTACAAAAGGGCAGTGATTGCATATAAACATAATAACCGTACCGTTTTTACCTTTTGCGGATTTTAGGGTTACAAGCGTATTGCCATTAGTATCAGGTAATTTAAAAAAAGGAGCTTTTGTTCCCAAAGGAAGCATATTTGAAGGAGTACGTGCCATGATTAAAAGTTTTACTCAAAGTTCGGGATTATTTATATTTTTGAAAAAGGAAATAGAGGTTAATATTTATTGATGCTTAGAAGTAGACACGAATGCACGAATAATTTTTCAGAATACTCTAGACAAATGCTTGTAGGGAACTTTAGATTCTTTGTGAAACTTCATTAAGTACATGACAAAATTTTAAATAATAAGTTCAAATCATTAAAAATGAGCTCCTTAATAATTCCTCCCCTTTTTTTAAGGGGAGGTGCCGATAGGCGGAGGGGTTAACGATAGAAGCTATTTAAATATCAACGAACTGTTTTTGTCATGTACTAAAGAAACTTCATTTAAAACTTTGTGAACCTTTGTGGAATAGCTATGACACAAAATACACAAAGGAAGACACAAAAACCACAAAGTGAAATTACAGTAAATAAATTGTTCATTAAGAGTGGCTAAAAAAAAGAAATATGAATAACCAAATAACTTTTGAAGATTTTACTAAAGTAGATTTACGTGTAGGAACTATTATTGAAGTAAACGAGTTCCCTGAAGCAAGACATCCTGCCTATCAATTAACCATTGATTTTGGAGATTTGGGCATTAAAAAATCGTCGGCACAAATTACTACGCTTTATAAAAAGGAAGATTTGTTGCAAAAACAAATAGTAGCAATCATCAACTTCCCAAAAAAGCAAATTGCTAATTTTATGAGCGAATGTTTGGTTCTGGGGGCTGTAAATGGTAAAGATGTTACCCTTTTGAACCCAGAAACGAAAGTTAAGAACGGGAGTGTTATTAGCTAAAAAAAACCGCTACTTTTCAGTAACGGTTTCCAAATAATTTATTGTTATTGGATATTAAATATCGTCAAATTCAATATCCGTGAAACTTTCAGTAGATGTTTTTGAATCGTCTTCACCATTTAAATCTTCAGTGTCATAATCCTTTTTAAAATCTTTTTGATGACGCTCGCTTATTACTTCATCGCCTTTTTCATCAATAATGTAATCGGTCATTTCACCTAAAATTTCTCTAAACTCGTTAAAGTCTTCTTTGTAGATATAAATTTTGTGCTTTTTATAATGAAAAGACCCATCATCGTTGGTAAACTTTTTGCTCTCGGTAATGGTTAAATAATAGTCGTCTGCTTTAGTAGATCTTACATCAAAAAAATAGGTGCGTCTCCCAGCTCTCAATACTTTAGAAAAAATCTCCTCTTTCTCCATCATGTCATTATTGTTCATAGTTATATAGAAATTTATTAAGTTCTCAATTTATACCAAAAATCTAAAAAAAACCGCAACTAACCAACATTTTATGAGATTACTTTTTTCAATGCCCATATTTATTGCATTAAATGCAAGCTATTCTACTTAAAACAAACCCATTAACTTTTATTGGAACCCGTTTCGCTTAATTGTTTTAAATAAAGATGTTTGTAATAGCCTTCAACATTTATAAGCGTTTCGTGGGTGCCTTCCTGGACTATTTTCCCGTTATCCAAAACAATGATTTTATGGGCATTTTTAGCGGATGAAACCCTGTGGCTCACAATAATGGAGGTTTTTCCTTTGGTGATTTTAAATAGGTTTTTCAGTATTTTTTCTTCTGTTTCAGTATCGACTGCCGATAAACAATCATCGAACAATAAAATCTTTGGCGACTTTATAATAGCCCGTGCAATGGAAACCCGCTGTTTTTGTCCGCCAGAAAGCGTGATGCCCCGTTCGCCTAAAATAGTATCATAGCCATTGTTAAACTTGACAATATTTTTATGCACTTGAGCATTTTTTGCGGCTTCAATAACTTCGTCATCGGTGGCGTTGTTCTTCCCGTATTTGATATTGTTTTTTATGGTATCAGAAAATAAAAAAGCATCTTGTGGCACATAGCCAATGCTGTTTCTTAAATCGTTTAAATTATGCTGATGAATGGGGGTATCGTTTATGATGATCGCCCCACTTTTAATATCATAAAGACGCCCAATTAAATCTAAAACAGTCGATTTACCCGAACCGGTTTTTCCTAAAATGGCCAAAGTTTCGCCTTCTTTAATATTGAAACTTACACCGTTTAACGCTTGGATATTCGTATCGTCATAAGTAAAATATACGTCATTAAAAGCAATATCACCCGTAATTTCGGTATGCGCATTCACTGTATTTTTTATTTCGGGCTCTAATTTCAAAAACTCGTTAATACGTTTTTGCGACGCTTCGGCTTGTTGCACAATAGAGGTTACCCAACCCACCGTGGCTACTGGCCATGTAAGCATATTAACGTAAATAATAAATTCGGCAATGGTGCCCAAACTTTCAATTTCACCATTAATGTATTGCATCCCACCAACATAAATAACCAATAAGTTGCTGGTGCCAATAAGTAAAATCATCATCGGGAAAAACCAAGCCTGTACTCTTGCTAAACTGATTTGTTTTTCCTTGCTTTCGGTAGCCAACGTTGTAAAACTTGATGAGATTTGAGGTTCTATGCCATAGGCTTTAATAACCGAAATGCCACTAAACGATTCTTGGGTATAAGTAGATAATTTCGATAAAAACTGTTGTAAAATGGTACTTCTGTGATGGATTTCCTTGCTCAATTTATAAATAACAATCGATAATATGGGCAAGGGCAAAACCGTATATAAAGCCAATTTAGGGGCTTCGTTAAACATATAAATCAGTGCGATCACAAAAAGCGTAATGGTGTTGATGCTGTACATAATGGCGGGTCCTGCATACATGCGTACGTTGCCAACATCCTCACTTATCCGGTTCATTAAATCGCCCGTTCTGTTCTTCTTGTAAAAATTTAAAGAAAGCTTCTGGTATTGGTCGTAAATTTCATTTTTTAAATCGAATTCAATATAGCGCGATACGTTTATGATGTACTGACGCATAAAAAAAGTAAAAATGGCAGCAATAATTGCAGCGCCAATAATATAGATGATCACTTCGGTCAATTCTGCTTTAATGACCGTTTCCGGAACGCCTCCTTTTAAATATTTTTCAACAACCACAAAAATTTCACGAACAAAACGTGGAGTAAACAATAAAAATAGTCGGGCTATTATGGTAATGGCAGTACCTAATATAAGTTGCTTTTTATATTTTAAGAAGTATTTGTTTAAGTGCTGTAATTCTTTCATTTAAAGCTTTAATAATAAGGGAATGCGTGATAAATTAAGTAAGCAAATATAATTGATTAAAACCACTAATAGAAAAATCTAAAGATTTTTCAGAAATTAGTGAGAATTAGTGAAATTTGTGGCTTAATATTTTTAATGCGTTGCTTTGCCCAAATGCAGATATTGTAACTGTTAAAAAAATACCATAAAATAGGTAAGCGAATCAAGTGTTGAAAGTATTAAAACCCATAAGGATTTAGAATACACTATTAGGGGCGTTAGCCCTAAAATCGTCGTAGATACAAACGTTAATATTAAAAAAGGGGCGTAGCCCTGTTATCTTCGTGAAATTAATAAACATGGCAAACACGTACACAATTATTTAATCATAGATGTCAGGTCTAACGCCCCTAATTCATCTTCATGTCACATTTTGCTAAAAAGACTACAGGGCTAACGCCCCTAAGTCAAACGCGCACTCCAATTTTCAGTCGGCTGAATAGTTACAATATTCTAACCCTTGTTTCGCATAAGTAATAATAAAACAAAAAATATACAGTCACTTTTTAAAATAGTATTATTTTTGCGGCTCGAAATAACTGAACTCGTTTAAATTTTTTAGCCAATTGAAAAAGTTTAAATGAGTTCACTATTTAAATTTTCGCCATATTAATTTAAGTTCCTTGTAATTATGCTAAGCAGAAGACATATCCGTGTAAAAGTAATGCAAACCATGTATGCCTTTAAAGGCGGTGAAAGTGATGACTTTAGTAAAGACCAAAAGTTTTTGCTGTTCAGCATCGATAATATGTACAACTTGTACTTGCTGCTTTTATCGTTGCTGCTTGAAGTTCAAAAAAGAGCGGAAGACGATTTGCTCAAGAAACAGAAAAAGCACCTTGCCACTAAAGAAGATAAAGATCCCAACCGAAAGTTTGTAAACAATGAGATGCTCAAGCTTTTAGCGGATAATTTCCAATTGAAAAATCAGTTGGAAAACCATAATATAACCAATTGGGAATTGGATAGTGGATACGTAGATATTATTTTTAAAGAGATAACAGCCAGTGATTTGTACACCGAATACATGCAAACCAGAACCTCCGATTTCAAACTGGACAAAGATTTTATTGTAGATGTTTTTAAGGATATTATTGCACCAAACGATAAGCTTTACGATTATTTAGAGGATAAAAATTTAACTTGGTTAGATGATTTGCCAACGGTAAACACCACCATTTTAAAATTATTGAGAAAAGCAAAACCAACAGCTTCTGAAGGTTATTTTACGCCAAAACTGTATAAAGACGCTGAAGATAAACAGTTTGCCATCGATTTATTTAAGAAAACACTATTAAATACAACGGCAATCAATAAAGAAATAGAACTTAAAACCCTTAATTGGGATGCCGATCGAATTGCCCAAGTGGACTATGTACTGCTTCAAATGGCAATTTGCGAACTAAAAAGCTTTCCGTCCATACCAGTAAAAGTTACCATTAATGAATATTTAGAAATAGCCAAAGAATATTCAACCCCAAAAAGCAGTATTTTCATTAATGGCATTTTAGATAGGTTGGTTAAAGAATATAAGGACGCCGGAAGCTTAAACAAAGTGGGCCGCGGATTGATGTGATTATGAACTGGTTTAAACTTTTTTCGATTGGCTACAACCAGCCTGCCGGCAGGCAGTTTTTGTCTTTTTAGAATTCCATAACGATGCCATGCAGTTCAAAAAATCCTTCAATTTAGCAAAAAACCTCCATTTTTTGCTCCAAATCAAAAAAGTTTAAACCAGTTCTATGTTAACATCTCAATAAAAGTTTTTAATCGATTAATTAATTGCTATTTTTGCAACTTGAATAAAAAACCGTTTGTAATGAAAAAATTAATATTAATATTAGGATTAGGTGTGCTTAGCTTTATAGCACTTACATCTTGTAAAGAAGATGCCAGTAAAAAAATAGAAGAAGTGAATGTAACCGCGGCAGCTGAAAGAGATGAAAATGCTTCCAAATTTCCTGTAATTGAATTTAATGAAAGAGAACACGATTTTGGAAACATTGAAAAAGGCGTACCAGTTGAAACGACGTTTACCTATAAAAACACAGGGACTGCCCCTTTAGTGGTTACCGATATTAAAAGTTCTTGCGGCTGTACCGTACCACAAGATTGGAGCAGAGAGCCTTTAAAACCTGGCGATTCCAGTAAGTTTTCGGTAACTTTTAACGGAAGTGGCGAAAATAAAATCACTAAAACCATAACCTTAACAGCAAATACCGAAAAAGGTACTGAAGAGGTAAAAATAACAGCATTTGTAAAACCAGCTGCAAACGCAGTAAACTAAATAACTAAAATAAGAAAAAAATGATTGAAGGAATGGGGCAATTGCCCTTTATATTATTATTGTTCGTTGTTGTGTATTTCTTTATGATTGCACCACAAATGAAACGTGCCAAAAAGGAAAAGAAATTTAGCGCTGAAATGAAAAAAGGCGATAAAATAATTACCAAAAGCGGTTTGCATGGTAAAATTTTAGAACTACATGATTCAGATGGCACGTGCATTATTGAAACCATGTCGGGCAAAGTTAAGTTTGAGCGCTCTGCAATCTCTATGGAGTTGAGCACTAAATTAAACACACCGGCTAAGTAGTATAAAACGTGAATTTTTAAAATCAAAGCTTCCATTTTGGAGGCTTTTTTTATTTGTAACAGGGGGTTTGATACCACAAGATTTGCCTTGTTTTTTGGAATTTTAATGGTCTCACATATAGTTAAAACTATGTCTTTAGTGTCTTGCAATTTGGAATCTAAATTTTTTAACCACAAATTCGCAAATTAATTATCACAGTTTTATGTGTTTTTGCAAATTTCACTAAGCAGACTTTCAGTCTGCGAAACAACACTATGAACTTCTAGTCCACAGTGGTTCATTTTTTTGGAATTTGGAATTTTTTTTTTTGGAATTTATATTTTACTAATACATGATCGTTATCTTAACGCCGTTTATTTGCAATCGGGAATGTGTTTTTGTAAATTTGCCGTATGGGAAATAAAATGTACCAAAAACAAAACAGTAGAATATTTAGCTTCAAATTTTTAGTTTTCAGAACACAATCTGATAAATTTATTCCTCCTGCACCAGTTTCTTAATTAATTTTAAGGAAGAAGAAACTAGCTTATCGCCGTTTTTTCGAGTATCATCTGTACTTAATATCTTTTTAATAAAAGGAAAACAAAGTCCTTTCCGTTATTGGATAGGCTAATAACCATTCATTTTATGACTATAAAAACCTTTGACGCCTATTCAAGGCTATCTATTATTGATATAAATCGCTTAACCAATTTTCTTTACGAGCATTCAGGAGACTTTAGAGACGCCAAAAGCGCCATTAGAAAATCGTTGCTGTATGCCAACAAGGATATTGCGGGCTTAGGTGGTTTTGTGTTTGTTTTAGAGCATCAAAATGAAATTCGAGGTGTTTTGGTTGTCAATAAAACAGGAATGAACGAGTACATTCCAGAAAATATATTGGTGTATTTGGCTGTGAATAAAAGCTATAAAGAAAAGGATGTCGCTAAAAAACTGATTGATTATACCGTAGCATATTGTAAAGGTGATATGGCCTTATATGTTAACAAAGAAAATCCAGCACTTAGTTTTTTTGAGGAAAATGGATTTAAATCAAGAAATATAGAAATGCGTTTAACCCGCTAAAAATCAATTGAATTACAGGGTTTTACAAAAATAAAAACAACAAATGGGAATTTTAAAAGTAAAAAGAAAAACAACTTACGAAAAACGTTACAGTTTAAAAATGGGCGAGTTAACCACCAAGGTTACATACGTTAAAAAATACGTGCTTGGAATCCCTTTTAAAACTCTTCATAAATATAGGGAAACCTATTATGGAGAAGTAAAAGACTGTAAAGATTGCATATTATTTATTTAATAATCCACACAAATAGTAACTAAATGAAAGTATTAGTAATAGGCGCAGGGAACATGGGGCTTACCTATGCCGAAGGGATGTCTAAATCAAAATTGCTCAAAAAACGGAACATCATGGTTTTGGATACCTCTGAGGAAAAATTGGAGAAGTTAAATAAAATGGCGCATTTTGATGCCTTTAGCGAATTGAAAGATTGCGTTCCACAAGCAGATATCATTTTTATAGCCGTAAAGCCGTACCATGCTGAAAGTCTGTTTAAAGCCATAAACCCTTTGGTCAATCCGGGCCAAATCATTATTTCCATCATGGCAGGGGTAACCATTGATAACATAAAACTTCTTGCTGGAATCCCTAAAATTGTTAGGGCGATGCCAAATTTGCCGGCCAAAATAGGGAAGGGGCTTACCTCTTTTGTGGCCTCTAAAGATGTTTCAAAAATAGAATTGCTTACCGTTGAAAGTTTGTTGGACACCACAGGGAAATCCATTCAGGTGAGTAATGAAGGCTTAATAGATGCCTCTACAGGAATTTCTGGTAGTGGGCCTGCTTATGTATTTTATTTTATGCAAAGTATGATGGAAGCTGCCCTGCAAATGGGGTTTTCAAAAAACGACTCGACGGTCTTGGTCAGCCAAACCTTTACGGGCGCCATAGAGCTTTTTAACCAATCTAATTTATCGCCCAATTCATGGATGGACATGGTAGCCTCAAAAGGCGGTACCACGCGTGCAGCCCTCGATTCCATGCAAGGTAATAATGTAAATGAATTGATAAAAGATGCTGCATTTGCTGCTTTTAATCGCGCAGTAGAACTAGGAAAAGAACATTGAATATGTATAAACAAAGAATAGTTGTAAAAGTTGGTACAAACGTGATGACCAATAGAGATAACAAAATAGTTAGACCCGTATTAAAAGAATTGGTAAGACAGATAGCTGAATTATATGAAAGGGACATTATAACCATATTGGTATCTTCAGGTTCTGTAATTGCTGGAAAAGAAGTGCTTGGAGCGTCTTCCATAAAAAATAAAACCCAAAAAAGACAAGTGTATTCGGCCATTGGGCAACCACGAATGATGCGTTTGTACTACAATATTTTTCATGATTATGGAATGAAATGTGCCCAGGTACTTCCTACAAAGCGTGATTTTAGTCCGGGTATTCACCGCCAAAATATGATTAATTGTTGTGAAGGCTTGCTCTCTGAAGGCGTGATTCCCATAGCAAATGAAGATGATGCCGTTTCGGTAACCATGTCCATGTTTTCGGATAATGATGAGTTGGCAAGTTTGATAGCACAATTGATTAATGCCGATAAACTTATTATACTAACGGATATTGATGGTGTTTATACAGGGCATCCAGAAGCTGAAAGCAGTGATCTTATCTCGTATATTGAACCTGGCGATAACTTGGAAAAATATATAAAAGACAGTAATAAACGAGAAGGTGAAGGTCGTGGTGGCATGGGGTCCAAATTAGATTTTGCACAACAGGCCGCTGCCAAAAACATTACAACATACATTGCTAACGGAAAGAAAGATAATACCATAATAGATATTATTGACGGTAAAAATGTAGGTACTAAGGTGGCTTTGTAGCTAAGTTGAGAAATATCAAAATAAATTATTAACCAATTGATTTATAGGTAACAATTTCAAATTAAATAGGCTCTTTTATAAAGTGTATTCCCTCCTTGAAGGGTTAGGGAGGTGTGTTTTGAAACGGCTAACACCCCTATAATCCCCTCAAGGGGATAACCGAACGTAATCGTATTGGATATATATTGTCTTCAATCTAATAAGTAATCTTACGCAAAACCCAGGTTGATTAACAGTCTTTATATGTATCGTTCAAGCCGATGCCATTTAAAATCATGGGGATGATTTTTTCAAGCCTACTTGTTTTGGTGGCATCTCTTTTTGCTTCGGCTATATAATCGCAATATTCACGTTGTTTGTAAGGTGATAAGTTTTCAAAACTACTTTTTAGCGATTGGTTTTTTGCAAGTAAGGCTTTTAATTCCAAGGGTATAACCGTTTTCTTTTTGTTTCGGTCTGCTTTTATTTCTTTACCTAATTTTTGATTTTCGATGGCTTCTTTTATGTATGCTAAAACGCTATTTTTATTAATGTCGTCTATAGATTCAAAGCGCATTTGGCGTAACGCTTTTGTTTTTTCATGTGCATTGGACAACAAATTATTTTCATCTTTTAAAAACACGCCATTAAAAAACCAAATACCAAAATGGTTTTTAAAAGCACCTAACCCTAAAACATTTTTACCATGTAAAGAGTAAACAGGGGCGTTCCATTTTACGTTTTCTACAAGTTCTGTTTTGTTGATTATATGGCGCAACAAATTTAAAGCTTCAGCGAAATGAGCGTTTTCCTCAATGTATTCTTCAACGGAACTTATTTTTTTCAACTGTTTTTTTATCTTATGTTATTGGTTTTCATTCTTCAATCTATTTTGCTCTAATTTTTCAGCTAACCGTTTTTCCAAAATAGGTTCTAAGAGCGTTTTTCTCTGATTGGTTTTAACAAACGGATAAAGTTCCAACGCATCATTCATTTTTTCATGGGGGTTTGGGTGTTTATTGGAACCCAATAAAATAGCCTCCCCACTATCAAATTGTTGTTGTTCTTTAGCTGCGGATTCTTTTATTTTTCGCTGAATGGTGCCTGCTTTCAATTGATTTAAAAAGCCACCGTTCGCTTCTATATCCTTAAATAAAATCAGTGCTTTTTCAGCCAGTTGATTGGTTAAAGATTCAATATAATAAGTACCATCGGCAGGATTGTTCACCTTGTTAAAATAACTTTCGTGCTTTAAAATCAATAACTGATTGCGGGACATTCGCGTACTGAATGCATTGGTTTTATGGTAAATGGCATCGTAAGGCGAGTTGCAAACAGTATTGGCACCACCCAAAATGGCACTCATGCATTCGGTTGTGGTACGAAGTAAATTAATGTTATAATCGTAAATGGTTTTGTTTCGTTTTGAAGGCGTAGCCATAATATGGCATTCAGGATGAATACCGTAAGTATCAGCCAGTACATTCCAAAGTAGGCGAAGGGCGCGTAATTTTGCTATTTCGAAAAAATAATTGCTACCTACCGAAACGTTGAAAACAATGCAAGATTTGGCAGTAGTATTTTCCTTGAAAGTCGCAAAAGGCACTGGGTCATCAGATATGGCGTCCATATATTCGTTAGCATGTGCCAAAGCATAAGCCAATTGCTGCACCATATTGGCTCCAGCATTTTGATATAATGAAACATCAACGGATAGCGTAGAAACAAGTTGATTTGTGCTATTTGCAATCACATGTCTCAGTATTTTAAAATCGCTGTTTAAATTTTGGAACCAATTGCCATGTCTAGCTAAATTCCCAATAATATCCGTTTGGATATGGATTCCTGCTTTTGATGAAATTCCAGAAAGTTGTTTAATAAACGACTCTGAAAGAAATTGTAATTCAAAATAAAGGGGGGTAATTTCTAAGTCAATATGCTTTATTAGTTCATCTATTGAAACGGTTTCGGAAGGTAAAATGAATTTGATGCTTTCCGCACCTTTTCCAATGGCTTCAATTGCTTTTTTATTTGATTTTTTTACATCTGCCACAAAAATGGCTTGACAGATGCTCCAGGGTGTTGCTTGGGTATTTGAAGGTTCTGGGAATTCTTTAAAATCATCTGAATGATAAAACGGTTTCACGGAAATATCCTCATTGCTTTTCCAGATAAGACGGTCGTTAAAATCGGCTCCCTTTAAATCGAACTGGATCTGTTGTTTCCATTGTTTTGCGGAAACCGAATAGAATCCATCAAACAAACCACTACTCATCTTGTTTATTTTTTAAACTGTCCTCGTATTCTATAATATAAATTTCTTCGCTATCGCGCTTCATATAGTATTCCTCTCGCGCAAACTTTTCCAATCCTTCTTCGGTGCTTAGTTTTTTAAGGGCTTTTTTATCTTTTTCTATTTCTTTTTTATAGTATTCCTTTTCACTTTCCAACGCATCAATATCGGTATTCAGCTCATGGTGGATCAGCCATGAATTGGCATCAAAAAAAAGCATCCAAACGGCAAACACCGCCAAAATAAGGATGAATATATTTTTGAACGGTTTTAATATGTTGCGGTTAAATGGTGCCATTTATAATTTTGTTGTTTATAATGGTGCGGACCATACCAACGGCCACCGTATTGCGCCTATTGTTGGGTATAATAATATCTGCGTACTCTTTCATGGGCTCAATAAATTGGTCGTGCATGGGCTTTAAGGTGTTTTGGTACCGGGTTAACACCTCGTCCAAATCCCTTCCCCTTTCAGAAATATCACGTTTTAGTCGGCGTATCAAACGTTCATCCGTATCGGCATGCACAAATATTTTGATGTCGAACATATCCCGTAATTCCGGATTGGTCAGAATTAAAATACCTTCAACAATCATTACTTTTCTTGGGTGTGTTATAATGGTATCGCCCGTTCTATTGTGTTTAACGAAAGAATAAACGGGTTGGTGTATGGGGATGTTATTTTTTAAATCTTTTAAATGGTTTTCCAACAGTTCAAAGTCTATCGATCTGGGATGGTCGAAATTGATTTTTATACGCTCATCGTAGCTTAAATGGGTGGTGTCCTTATAATAGGAATCTTGCGAAATAACGCCCACTTCGCCTTCTGGAAGTTCGTTAAGTATTTGGTTTACAACAGTAGTTTTGCCACAACCTGTGCCACCGGCAATTCCTATTATAAGCATGGATAGATGTGTTTAATTAAGCTGTACAAAGTTAGTTAAATGTACATCAATTAACAGGAACTACCATTATTTTTTAATTTTTGAAACTTCGGCTTCAGTAACCATTTTGCTGTTTTTATTGCCCCAACTATTATTGATGTAATTCATCACATCGGCCACTTCATTATCACTCAAACCTAACGGCGCCATAAAGCTGTTGTATTTTTTGCCATTAACCACAATTTCGCCATTTTGTCCAAATTTTATCCCTCTAATGCTCGCTTCCCTGTTTTTTAATAAGTAATCTGAATTTGCCAAAGGTGGATATACGCTTTCAACGCCATCGCCATTTGGTAAATGACACGACATGCAAAAATCGGTATATATTCCATGGCCTCTTTCCATACTTTCTTTTAAAGCGTTGTTTTGTGAAAAGCATGATAAGGACATGGTTAATAATGTGGCTAAAATAAATAATTTCATGGTTATGATTTTTAGGGTTTCATAAGATAAAAAGTCAGAAGATAATAAGGTTTATTTAGGTATAAAGACCTCACAGGTTTTAAAAACATAAGAGTTCGTAAGTTGAAAATTTTTGATAAACCGTTCCCCTCCCAAGAGGGGAAAGTTGCGGGTGGTATTTTAATTTTTAGGAATAATTTTCACAATCCCCTTCCCTTCGATACCTGCGTAAATATAGCCATCAGGCCCTTGGCGTACATTTCTAACACGCCCCATGCCTTCCAATAATTTTTCACGCTTTGTAACTTTATTGTTTTCAATAACCAAACGTTCCAAATAACTGAATTTTAAAGAACCCACCAATAAATTCCCTTTCCAATCCGGATACTTATCTGATGTAACAAAGGTCATGCCGCTTGGGGCAATAGAGGGCACCCAATAAAAAAGAGGCTGTTCCATCCCTTCTTTTTCGGTAATGTCGGTAAACGGTGTGCCGTCATAATTGATGCCATAAGATATCACTTGCCATCCATAGTTTTTTCCTTTTTCAATGATGTTTATTTCGTCGCCACCTTTAGGTCCGTGTTCATGTTCCCAAATCTCGCCAGTGTAAGGGTTCTTTACGAGTCCTTGGGGGTTTCTATTGCCATAACTGTAAATGGCTTTTTTTGCATTTGGCACATTAACAAAAGGGTTGTCTTCAGGTATGCTTCCATCATCATGGAGTCTGTATATTTTGCCGCCATCACGAGTAATATCCTGAGCATTTAAGGAGCCTTCCCCACGTTCGCCGATGGAGAAATACAGGTAGCCCTCGTTATCAAATTCTATTCTGGACCCAAAATGCTGTCCTTTAGTAGTGTTGGGACCCGCTTTGTAGAGCAGCTGCTTTTCTGTTAACGTGTTGTTCTTTAGCTTAGCTCGCATAATGGCCGTATTGCCGCCTTCGCCTTCACCTTCCGCGGAAGCGTAAGAAAAGTAAATCCAGCCATTGTTGTTGTAATCTGGATGCAATTCCACATCCATAAAACCTCCTTGTCCACGTACATAAATTTCCGGAACCCCTTCAATATTGGTTTTGATGCCGTTTTTAAAATGGATAAGCTCACCCGATTTTTCGGTAATTAGCATACTTCCATCTGGTAAAAAAGCCAATCCCCAAGGAATATTTATCCCTGGCACCACAATTTCAGTGGTATAGTTTATGGATGTTGGACTTTCTGCCTTTATTTCAGATTCTATTTGTTGGGCACATGAAAGGCATGTAACTAATAAAAGTGCTAAGAATAGAGTTGTCTGTTTCATTTTCATTTTTTTTTGATTAAAAACTATAACTTAATTGAAGTCCTGAATAATAATTTACAGGATTTCCTGGGTAATAATATCTTGGGGCAGTGCCACCAAAACCTGAAGCATTAATCAGGATTTGAGAAGCATAGGCTTCATCAAATATATTATTAATACCTAAATAAACCTTGAAATTTAGCTTTTTGTTAATATTTCTCTGGAATCCAAATTTTAAGTTTGAAAGGTTGTAACTATCGGAAAACAAGGAATTACTGTCATTAATTGGCATACTGCCTACATGTTGAAAGTTGATGTTTCCGAAAACGCCGAAAGCGGATTGGAAATCAATTCCAGCATTAAAAATGTTTTTAGGCACTCCTGTTAAATCGTTTCCTGAATAGTTGTTGGTATCATCAATAAATTCTTTAAACACAAAGTTGTTAAGCGTGTAATTTGTATAGGTGCTAAGGGTATAAGTTTGTTTTTTCAGCCATTGATAATTTAAGGACACTTCCAGCCCATCATGTTGCGTTTTTCCTGCATTTACACCAATAAACTCATCATTCCCAGTTCTTCTGGCAACCAAGAGATTGCGAACATCCAATCTGTATAAAGCCAAATTAAGTTGTAAGCGATTGTTGAAGAAAGATGAACGCGTACCAATTTCAAAATTCCAGCCTGTTTCAGGTTTTATATCCGGATTAATTAAGCCATCTGGTAATAAGGTTTCAGTTGTTGAAGGCGGTGAAAAACCATGGCTGATATTGGAATACAGACTGATATTATCAGTAAACAAGTATGATATTCCGAGTTTTGGGGATACAATGCCTTTAAATTCATAGGAGCCCGATTGGTCAGGATTATCATTCGTAACAAATCGGTCATTTAAAGTATAGGATGTTTTATTGAAATTCAACCCAAAAGAAAGCATCGTTTTTTCAGAAATATGGTAATTGGTTTCGAAAAATATGTTGTAGTAGGTACGTTTTTCTTTTAAATCGAAAAACTTATCACCTTCAACACTACCAGTTCCCGCTGGATATTCTTTATAAAGGTTCTTAAATTTTCTCGATTTGTAGTTGTCTTTAAATAATTCGCCACCAAAGGTCCAATTTAATTTTTTTATAGAACCTAAAATGCGGCTTCTAATGCCGATGGCTGACGTGTTTTCGGTTAAAACATCAAAAGGTCGAGGTTCGTAAGCATCTTTAAACGACGTAAAAACACTCGTTGTTTGTTTTATGTTGCTATTGTATTGATGGTTCCATGAGAGTCCAAAAACGCCACGTTTGGTATCTTCATAACCTTTGGATTGTGCCCACGTAAAAGCGGCTTCCTTGGGGTTGTTTTTATAAGTGTTTTCGTTAATGGAACTTGGAATAAATCCTTTTAAATCTACATAACTCCCCAGAAATGTAATGTCATTTTTGTCGTTTAAAAAATGGTTCGTGTTGATGGTAAAAGTTTGTCGGTTATAGTCATTATTGTCTCTATATCCATCGCTATGGGTATTGCTGTAAATGGCACGAAAACTGTTTTTTTCTGTGCCATGGTTCACATTTACAATACCTTTGATTAATCCAAAAGACCCAAACAATATATCACTTTCAGCACTATTTTGATTTAGATAAGCACTTTGTGGCATTAAATGAATGGTGCCCCCTAAACCGGCACCGTAAATGCTAGAACCAGAACCTTTTATTATTTCTAAACGCGATATAGAACCCAATTCAAAATCTTCAATAGTTGTTTCTCCATTTCCAGATGTTAAAGGAATATCTTGGAAATAAGCTCTTATTTTGGAAGTTCCGTATAAATTTCTGGAGCCAATGCCGCGAATGGTTATTCTGTTGGTATTTAGAGCGCCACTTTGCATAAAAATGCCGGGTGTTCGGTTTAAAATGGGAACTATATCAACGGAATTTCCTCGTTCTATATCGGCAGTCGATATAATTTCACTAGAAGTTATCGACCTTTTTAATTTTTGCGGGATGTTACTCGCATTAATAATAACTTCATTTAATTCCGAAGGATTTATACTTAATTGTATCACATAATATTTATTGCTTTTTAGGTTGATGGTTTTTTTGTTATAGCCTTCTTTTTTAAATGAATAGATGCCAACTTTATTAACTCTAAATACCCCTTGACTGTTTGAAAAGATGGTGTCCTTGGTTTCGGTGTTTATTATTTGCACTTTGGATAATGGTGATTTATTATCGCCATCAATAATTTTCCCTTCTATTAATGACTGGCTAAATGAAGAAAAGCTAAAACCAAAAAGGGTTAAAAAAACAAGAATTATTTTTGAGTAATGCAAAATGTTATATTAAAAATGAAACCTTGGCTAAATTACTATTTTTCATCTTGAAATTTATTTTAAGAAGTAATTTATATTAATTGTCCGTAAAGAATCATAAATTGATAAAGCACATCATTCTGTTCCGAAAGCTTTCGGGATTGTTTCAGAATCTCATAGCACTGTAAATCAATACAATAAAATGAGACTCTAAAATGGATTCCGGGTGGCGTGATAGCCATTTGACAAAAAATGGATATACATTAATTTATTATTTTTTTAAAAAGTATTTACGAAATGAATAAAAAAAGTATATTTGCATCCCGTTAAGGAAAAATTTTACGGGGTGTAGCGTAGCCCGGTTATCGCGCCTGCTTTGGGAGCAGGAGGTCGCAGGTTCGAATCCTGCCACCCCGACGAACCTAGAAATAGGAAGTATCAAAACACTGTTAATTGTATGATTATCAGTGTTTTTTGTTTTTAGGCATTTTGTTTGATGCCAAATAAAAACAAAAAACAACATATAAAAGGTGTGCAATCAGGTGTGCAGTATCTTACCAAAATTGTCGTAAATTTAAAGAGCATTTAAAAGCAATTT
>NZ_JBFVFE010000036.1:0-42592 GCF_052728615.1 Mariniflexile sp.
GTTTGCTCACAGGTTGCCGTGTTGCCAGAGGCATCGGTCGCTGTCCAAGTTACCGTTGTTGTTCCCAATGGGAAAGATAGAGGGGCGTTATTGGTCAACGTTACTGCCGAACAGTTATCGCTTGCGGTGGGCGTTCCCAAATTGACGTTTGTCGCCAAAGCTTCACAAGAATCGGTATCGACCGTTACGGAAACTGGTGCAGCACAAGAAACAAATATGGGCGGCATGTTGTCCGTCACCGTTACCGTTTGCTCACAGGTTGCCGTGTTGCCAGAGGCATCGGTCGCTGTCCAAGTTACCGTTGTTGTTCCCAATGGGAAAGACGCCGGAGCGTTATTGGTCAGTGTTACTGCCGAACAGTTATCGCTTGCGGTAGGCGTTCCCAAATTGACGTTGGTTGCCAAAGCTTCGCAGGAGTTGTTGTCTACATTGACGGAACTATTGCTTGGGCAAGCGATAGTTGGATTGGTGTTATCCACAGCCGTAATCTTTTGGACTAAATCCCTATAATTACCACATGCATCGGTAAGTCGATAAGTTCTGGTTACTACATACGGATTTGATGTGGTTCCAAGCCCCCCGTTATTGGTGTCAGATACAGTAACGGTAACTGGCCCACAAGTATCAGCTTCATCTGTAACCGCCTCAATATTTGCTACAGGTATATTATCGATGCATTGTATTCCATATATATCATCGGGTGCTGTCCCGGTTGGGGGCGTAGTATCTATAACAGTTATCGTTTGGGTAAATGTTGTACAGTTAACACCGCAAGCATCGGTAAAGGTAAAGGTGTTGGTATAGGTGCCACCACAAGTAGAGGGCACAAAAGGCCCGGATACTTTTTTTATTGTAAAAGTACATGTATCTGTTTCGGGCATCAAACTTTGGGCAGTCGCTAATTCCTCGGAGTTATTACATTCAACCGTTCTATTTAAAGCTTTTGGCAGGGTTTTCCAATTAGCTACGGGTTGCTTTATCACTATCGGGGTTGGTAATTCGTCGCCAACTTCACAATCATTTATTATCCTAGAACTAAGCGTAGTTTGTTTTTTGATATTGTATATGCCATGATACTCAGCAGTAAATTGAAGTGGTACATTCAAATTACAATCATTGGTTAAAAAATAACATGCATTTGCAACTTGTAGATTTAAGTTTACCAGTATTTCAGGCAAACCCACGTTCATTAAACCATTGGCAACCTTAAATTCCAAATATCTTGTTAGCGTATTGTAACTATAGGTTACTCCACTGGGTAAGGTAATTGCAGAAGATAAACTAAGTTGTGGTGGCAATGTGGTAAATATTTTCAAATCCACAATATCATCATTGCCTTTATTTTTTAAATAGAATTTAAACGGCACAATGTCTCCTGGATTTTGAGTAGTATTTGCAGCATTCAAACTCAACATTAAAGGTTTTATTGAGGGTTCCCAAACATCAACGGAGAGACCTAAAAGATACAGACCGTAGGTTTCGTGATTGGATGTTAGCCTAATTGTAGCTTCTGTTTGATTGTTGGTTATAAGTGTATTGTTTGGGTTATCTAAAGAAAACATGGCAGAATCAAACCCCAATGTATTTAAACTTACGGGATTCCGGTTAGTAAAGTCTGCTCCATTAAAGGTTATTTTACTATTGAAAAAGTTGTCAAACGGCCTGTTGGTTGTTGAAAGGTTTATCCAGTTTCCTGCAACATTTTTAATTTGTAGCATATCTCCAAATAAATCCCTATCGCCTTCTAGGGCACCCATAACCACATTTGCTTTAACCGGTCCATTGGTTACGGTTTTAAATCCGCTAAACTTAATATCAAAATTATTGGTTGTTTTGGTAACGTGGGCATAGCCATCAAATAATGTTATGTTTTTAGCACTTAACAAGGGGCTTTCGTAAACAAAAACAATTTGCCAACCACCAGAAGTTCCTGTATTTCCACCTCCATGACTCGTTAAACTTCCTGTTTTAGCTTCTATGTTCGCTACTTGGTATGTTCCATACGGATTTGCCAAAGCTGTAACCAAAGTTGAAATATCTTTGACACATATATATGGATCGTTACTAAAATGTGTGTTTCTTCCTCTAAATATAACGTCATCGGCAACAAGTGTTGAATAAGTAGAGGCTCCAGGGAGCATCAATTTAACGTTATTGTAATTCCATAAAGGTTGGTTGTCACTTCCATCATCTTTTTCCTTATCGGCAGCAGCCCAATACAAATAGGCTTTTCTAATGGTAACACATGCTAAAGTAGGTTCAGGATTGGAAAAATTGGCGCTACTTGAGTTGAACGTAGTATTATCCGAATCGATATCAACATACACATTATCATTAAAATCATGATTTCCACCTGTACCATTGTAATTTCCGGTAGCCGTTCTAGATAATACATTATTGGCTATTACTGCCATATTGCCTCTAATAGTGGTATCGTACCGCGGCGTGAACTGTTTTTGAATTTGGGCAAATGAAGCAAAACCCAGCAATAGTATGGCCAAGTGTAGTGCTTTGTGTATGTTGGTTAAATGAGTAAAATTTTTCATAAGCCCCATTTTTTGTTGTTTATGCGATTTAATTTTTTGTTAATCAAAATCATTTGGATCTGGAATTAATTGTTCAATTATCAGTTTATTGCTTAATTCCTTTTCGTTATCCGAGCTTTTCACCACAATTTCAAAGCAATTGGCCGTATTTAGCTTTGTGCTTTGGTTTCTAGCATATTTTATATTGAATACAACCGTTGATCTACCGTTCAGATTCAAATTTTGAATGGTTGTAACCTTGTCTTTTTTTAAAACACTTACATCTAAATTAGAACCTGAATACCCATTTTTACCATCCTTTCTTTCCTTGGAACCATTATTGGTTTTTGAGTGGTCTTTATAAAATTTGCTGCTGCCGCTATCGTCCTTACAAGAAACATTTATAATGGAGATGTTTAAGTTTTCAAATTGCTTTGCGCTATTGTTGTTTAACTCAATTAAATAATAGTGTTCAGGATCACTTAAGGCATTAGTGGGTTTTTCTGCAAGCGAAATGGATATGTCATTTTGGCTATGGGAGATACTCATGCTTATAAGTATCATTAATACTGAAAAAATTGTTTTCATGGCGATTCAATTAATCTTTTATGTTTATTGATTCTTTATAAATGACACCGAACAAATCGATTGGTCACATTCTTGACCAATAAAACGAACACTAAATTTTTTGAGGGAAATACTATGAGGGAAAAGTATTTTAAAAAATACTGCGTTTGCATTTCAAAAATAGATTTGGGTTCATAATTTCATTTATCAAGTAGGTACTACAAAAGAACACATAGGCCAGTATTAAATCAAAAAAAAGTGTTAAATCACTGATAAATCCGACAAAAAGAAAATGATTTACTTTTTAACATTCAGAAAATTCCTTTTACCGAACCACCTAATTCATAATCTCTACATTTTTAATGCTTTTTCACATTTATTTTAATTATTTTTAAAAAATTTAATCAATCACAAACATGGGTTATATCGGCAAAAAATACCTTTTTGTCTATATAATATGTCATTAATCGAAATAATATGAAAAAACTGATTTTAGTTAGGCATGCAAAATCGTCATGGGAGCACCAAGTTACAGACCATGAAAGGCCTTTGAACGAACGAGGTTTTCAAGATGCCAATCTAGTGTCCAATAATTTAAATTTAGATGGTTTAAAACCAGATTTAATACTGTGCAGCGATTCTGTACGCACCATAACCACCGCTAGTATTTTTACTTCCAATTTAAATATTGATGAAAGTAAAGTGATTTTTAAGCCGGAACTATACGATTTTACAGGAGGCAATCTTGTTAATGCCATAAAAAATTGTGATGATACAGTTGGTAGTTTAATGCTGTTTGGGCATAACCACGCAATCACTTCTTTTGTAAATACTTATGGACACATTTACATAGATAATGTGCCAACTTGTGGCGTCGTGGTTATTGGGTTCCTGATTAATAAATGGAAAGATTTGAATAAAGGAAAAACCATTAAAACGGTATTTCCAAGAGATTTAAGAAGTTGAATCCATTCACGTTAAAACTTATTACTTACCATTAATTAACATAGGCTTTACAGCAAAATTGAAGTTTAAAAAAAAGAGTTAAAAACCTATTTAACTCTCGTTTTAAACCCCTGTATTAAACCTAAAAGCAATATATTTGTACAAAGAAAAAGAACAGAATTATAAACATGGTTAAACCCGAAATCCACACAAATAGCTATATAAACAGAGAAATAAGTTGGTTGCAATTTAATGCAAGGGTTTTACAGGAAGCTTCAGACGAAACAGTGCCATTAATAGAACGCTTGCGCTTTTTAGGAATTTTCTCTAATAATTTAGATGAATTCTTTAAAGTAAGATATGCTACCGTTAAGCGTATTGTGGATGCTGGAAAAACAGGAAAAAGTGAATTAGGGGGCATAAGGGCTACGGAATTGCTTGAAATTATTACTCAAATAGTTATAAAACAACAAACGGAGAGTTTAGAGGTTTTGGGCACCATTCAAAAAAGATTGGAGGATGAAAAAATTTATATCGTTGATGAAACACATATCAATGACTTTCAGCACGGGTTTATAAAAAGGTATTTTATTAGAAAAGTGAGTCCCGCATTGGTAACCATTATTTTAAATGATGCCGTTGTATTGCCCAATTTAAAAGATAGTGCTGCCTATTTGGCCGTAAGGATGCTGATGCCCGATGATAAAAGACAATTTGCATTAATAGAGATCCCAAAATCGATCAACCGTTTTGTTGAGCTTCCAAAAAAAGGCGATAAAAGCTTTATAATTTTGATTGACGATTTGTTGCGCCATTGTTTGCGTGATATCTTTAATATTTTTGACTATAAGAGCATTTCGGCGCACATGATTAAAATTACCCGTGATGGGGAGCTGGATTTTGAAAGTGATTTAAGTAAAAGTTTTATCGAGAAAATCTCCGATAGTGTAAAACACCGGCAATTGGGAGATCCCGTTCGGTTTGTTTACGATAAGACCATTGATGAGGAAACTTTAAAATTTTTAATGTCCAAAATGGGAATTGATGATACCGATAGCATCATCCCAGGGGGGCGCTACCATAACAGACGCGACTATATGAACTTCCCCAGTTTAGGAAGAACCGATTTGCTTTATGATAAAATTGAAGCGCTCCCCATTAAAGGGCTCAGTTTAGAATCAAGTATTTTAGAGGCCATTGATAAACAGGATTATTTGCTCCATGCACCTTATCAAACCTTTTCATACATCGTTAAGTTTTTAAGGGAAGCGGCATTGGATCCCCAGGTAAAAACCATAAAAATCACCATTTACCGATTGGCGCAAATTTCGCATATAGCCAGCTCCCTTATCAATGCCGCCATCAATGGGAAATCGGTTACCGTGTCCATCGAGCTTCAGGCGCGTTTTGATGAACAGGCCAATATCAATTATGCGCAACAAATGGAAGAGGAAGGCGTTAATTTGGTTTTTGGCGTAAAAGGCTTGAAAGTGCACAGTAAAATGTGCGTGATTGAGCGTGAGGAAGGCAAAAAACTGAAGCGATATGGTTTTATAAGCACAGGTAATTTTAACGAATCGACCGCTAAAATTTATACCGATTATACCTTGTTCACTTCAGATCAACGTATTTTAAAAGACGTCTCAAAAATCTTCAACTTTTTTGAAACAAATTATAAGATATTCAGGTATAAACATTTAATAACCTCGCCCCATTACACTAAAAAGGCGATATTCAAATTAATTGATGTAGAAATTAAAAACACCAAAAACGGAAACCAAGGCTTTATCAGATTGAAAATGAACAGTATCACGAGCTATGATGTGATTGACAAACTGTATGAAGCTAGCAATGCTGGGGTTAAAATTCAAATGATTGTAAGGGGTATTTGTTGTTTGATACCCGGCGTAAAAGGATTGAGTGAAAATATTGAGGCAATAAGTGTGGTGGATAAATTTTTGGAACATTCCAGAGTGTATATCTTTGGCAACAACGGCAATCCTAAGGTGTATATTTCCTCGGCAGATTGGATGACCCGGAATATTGAAAATAGGGTAGAAGTGAGCTGTCCTATCTACGATGAAGCCATTAAACAGGAAATTATGGATACCTTTGATATATGTTGGAGGGATAATGTAAAGGCACGCTTGATAAACACACCCAACGAAAACGAATATAAAATTAATAATGATGAAAAAGTAAGGTCGCAAATAGCAACTTATGACTATTACTTAAAAAAGCTAGAAAATTAATATGCTTTCAATAAAAAAATATGCGGCCATCGATATTGGTTCCAATGCTGTACGGTTACTTATCTCAAATATCATCGAACAGAAAGGTAAACCCGTACTTTTCAAAAAAAACTCTTTGGTGCGTGTTCCCATTCGTTTGGGCTCGGATGTATTTGTACACGGGAAAATTTCAAAAGAAAACATCAGTCGTCTTTTAGATACCATGCAGGCATTCAAATTGTTGATGAAATCGCATAAGGTGGTTAAATATAAAGCTTGCGCTACTTCCGCCATGCGAGAGTCCGCTAACGGAAAGCAAGTGGTGGATTTGGTTTTAAAAACCTCGGGCATCAGCATTGATATTATTGGAGGCGAAGTAGAAGCGGCCATTATTGCGGCAACCGATTTAAATTCCTACATAGACCCCACAAAAACCTATTTATATGTAGATGTGGGTGGTGGTAGTACGGAATTTACGGTCATTCACGAGGGGAACCAAGTGGCTTCCAGGTCTTTTAAAATTGGAACAGTGCGTTTGTTGAACGATATGGTTTCCAAAGAAGCATGGCAGGAATTGGAACAATGGATAAAATTGAACTCTTCCCATTACGATAAGATCTCTGTACTTGGCTCTGGTGGAAACATCAATAAAATATTTAAAGTTTCAGGAAAAGCATTGGGGAAACCTTTGACATACTTTTATTTAACGTCTTATTACAACACCCTGCAAACCTACTCTTATGAAGAGCGAATTACCGAACTGGATTTGAACCAAGATAGGGCAGACGTAATTATTCCCGCCATGCGCATTTATCTTTCTGCGATGAAATGGAGCGGCGCCAAAAACATCTACGTACCTAAAATTGGATTGGCAGATGGTATTATAAAAAGCATCTATTATGATACGGTTACAAGCAATACACAGTAAAATTTTGCACTTTGGCTTTTAAAATGGGCCCATTTTATTTTTATGGTATATATTCGTGCAGAACTGGTTTAAACCAGTTCGTATGTACATTGCTGAAATTTATAACCCATACCATTTGATCATGAAGAAAATATTATTGTTTCTGTTACTTAGCCTATCATTTTTCGGGTTTTCACAAGATGTAAAATATGGCGTGAGAGGTGGTTACACTATTTCGAATTTAGATTTTGATACGGCAAGTTCTGTTGCGAATAAGCACAGAAACAGTCTGTATGTTGGGTTTTTCAGTAACATCGGTTTAGGGAAAATCGTATCTATTGTTCCAGAAATACAATTTTCAGCAGAGGGTGCCAAAGATGAAAACTTGAATTTGGATTATATCCAAGCGCCTATTTTATTTAGGTTTAGGTTAAGTGAAAAAGTGCATATTGGGGCTGGCCCACAAGTGGGATGGAAAGTATATAAATTTAAAGATGGACTTAAAGAGATGGCATATTCTGGGGTTGCTGCTTTAGAATACAAACTGACATTAATGCTCTTTGCTGATTTGAGATACACCTATGGTTTCTCGAATATTTTTGATGATGATTTAGGGGTTTCTGCAAAAAACAGGAACATCCAAATAGGAGTAGGGTACAAATTCTAACCGTGAATGGTTTCCTTTTTACTCAGGTTTTCCATTATTTTAGCTTCATATTCCAGAAGTTGTTGCCATTTGGTTTCCACTTCTTTTTTGTCGCCATACTGTCTGGCAAAACCCAAAAACATGGTGTAATGGTTGGCTTCGCTTACCATTAAATTCCTGTAAAATGCCGCTAATTCTTTATCTTTTAGTTCTTCGGAAAGCAATCTGAAACGTTCGCAACTTCTGGCTTCAATCAACGCTGCATACAATAAGCGATGCACCAATTGTGTGGTCCTGCTGCCTCCTTTCGGGAAAAATTTAAGCAATTCAATCACATAATCATCGCGCCTGTCGCGCCCTAAAACCCAACCGCGCTCAATGATTTTATCGTGCACCATTTTAAAATGACTGATTTCCTCTTTAACTAAAGCCGTCATTTCTTGTACCAATTCGGTATATTCAGGAAAGCTTACAATTAAGGAAATAGCGGTACTTGCTGCTTTTTGTTCGCAAAACGCATGGTCGGTCAATATTTCTTCTATGTTCTTTTCAACAATATTTACCCATCGTGGGTCTGTTGGCAGTTTAAGTCCCAGCATGATCAATAATTTTCTAATTTCTTTAAACTATAATGGCCGTTAGTTCCTATTTTAATCCTATAGATAAGATAATGCGCATCTTCTAGATGTAAAAAAACGGTGAGCAAGCTAATGGAATCTTTTTCAATGGACGCTTCTTCATCAATCCAAACCTTGGTGTTTATGGCATCTGGCAAGTCATCGTCAATTTGTATATTATTTTTTAAAAAAAAGTCCTTATCAATTTTTTCATTAAAGATCTGCTGATCACTTTTTTTGATTTTTACCTCAGAAATCCAATTTCTGTGATGTTCAACATACGTAACGCTGTCTATTTTGTGTTTGCTTGTTACAGATTCTTTCATGTTCGTATATGTTTTTATACTAATGGAAAAGCCATTGCTTAAAATGGTATCTGTTTTTACTTCTGAATATTTTTCTGGAATGTATTCTACAATTTCAATGGCTCCCAAAGAATCTTTAAATTTTGTTACCGATTCTTTTAGTAAATCCGATTTCGTTTTTCTACCATCACAGCCAATAAACAACACAATTAAAATAAATAATAAAACAACTAACTTATTCATATATAATTATTTAAATATCCAAATCAAAAGTCTTTCTTAAAGTATCAATGTTTGGGTTTTTCTCTTTAAGTTTTTCAAACTTTTCAAGAGTGGTATAAGCATATTGCTTCTGCATTTCCTCATTAACGCTGATAGATAAACTAATATCAAAATTGCTTAAAGTCTTGCGTATATACAACATAAGGTCGTACTGGTTGCGCTCCAATTCTATTTTGTTGGTAGCATTTGGGTACTCTAAATGAACAACCGTTCCTTTAACTTTTGGAGTATCGATGGATAGAATGGAAGCTAAATTATGCTTCCCGTCTTTTTGAAGTATCTCTATAAACTCATTCCAGGCTTTTATTAAATCTGCTTCAGTAAACGGTTCTTTTGGCAGGTTTTCTTCATCAACAACAACATCCATTTGTTTGATGAGGTGTTCTTTTTTTGCTTTAATACTGCTAAGGGAAAGCCCAGAAGCATGTTTGGTATCTAATTTTAATGCTATTTTTGGTGGTTCGTTTACTTTAAGAGATTCGACAGGAAACGCTTTTTTTTCAACAGAAACGGGTTTTGATTCTATTGGTGCAGAAATGTTGTTTTCTTGCTTTGGAACTTTTACAGGAATTGGTTTGATGCCTTTCTTTTGAAAGTATGAAGGCGGAATTATAAAGTGCCTAGAATTTTTTTTTTCTCCATCAAAAGTGATAGAGGCAAGTTGCATGAGGCATAACTCGATGAGCAAGCGTTGGTTTTTACTGCTTTTATATTTTAGATCGCAATCGTTTGCCAAATTGATGCCTTGAAGCAAAAACTCTTGGGATGCTTTTTTGGATTGCTCTAAGTATTTCTTTTGGGTCTCCTCACCAACTTCTAACAACTCTATGGTTTCGGGGGTTTTGCTGACCAACAAATCCCTAAAATGGGATGCTAATCCCGCAATGTAATGATGCCCATCAAAGCCTTTGGAAAGTGTATTGTTAAATTGAAGCAACAAATCTGGAATTTTATTTTCTAAAATAAAATCGGTGCTTTCAAAATACGTTTCGTAATCCAGCACATTCAAATTTTCGGTAACTGCTTGTCTGCTAAGGTTTTTACCGGAAAAACTCACCACGCGGTCAAAAATAGAAAGTGCATCGCGCATCGCGCCATCGGCTTTTTGTGCAATGATATGTAACGCATCGTCTTCCGCCTTGACACCTTGTTCTTCGGCAATGAATTTTAAATAGTCTTTGGCATCTTTTACAGTAATACGCTTAAAATCGAAAATTTGGCAACGCGATAAAATGGTTGGAATAATTTTATGCTTTTCGGTAGTGGCAAGAATAAAAATACAGTGTTTTGGAGGTTCTTCCAAGGTTTTAAGAAACGCATTGAAAGCGGCCTGCGATAGCATGTGCACCTCATCTATAATATATACTTTGTATTTTCCAACCTGCGGCGGAATGCGGACCTGATCTGTTAATTCCCTTATTTGATCTACACCATTATTTGAAGCGGCATCCAATTCGAAAATGTTGAAGGCAAAATCTTCGTCTTCCTTTTCCGTGCCATCGCTGTTAATCATTTTGGCCAAAATACGGGCGCAAGTAGTTTTACCAACACCACGTGGGCCTGTGAAAAGTAGGGCTTGTGCTAAATGATTGTTTTCAATGGCATTTAACAAGGTGTTAGTAATAGCCTGCTGGCCCACAACGTCCTTAAACGTTTGGGGTCTGTATTTTCTAGCCGATACTACAAAGTGTTCCAATTTTGCTGAATTAAGTTCAGCATCTTTTTGATTTTTTGATGCCAATTGAATAAGTAACAAAGTTAAAAATTCAATTCAGAATTATGAATTATGAATTATGAATTTAATATTAGTTATTAACAAATTTGGACCGTTTAAAATGATGGGCTTTTCTTGACCTTATCAGAAAAAATGTCGAATTGTGCGCAATATGGCAAAAGAGGTTCGCTATTTAAAAGAAGAAAACAGTTGTCGGAATTTTTTTAAGTCTTTTAAAGTAACATGCCCTTAACTCGGCAATGTTGCCATAGTACCAAGTAATATAGAATTTACAGTTAGGAAGTACTGTGTAAAAAAATAAATTAAACAAGTAAATTTAAACCGCAGTCCAATCACCCTGTCCTAAAAAAACTTTACATGCTTTAAATTAATCCTGAAACAGATTTAAAACTTACCTATCGCATCCTTTTCTACGCTTTGTGCCTTTGCGCCTTCAGGAGCTAAAAAATAAAATAAATTGAGTATTTTTGGCGCATCATGAAGGCGACATATTATAAATACATTTTAAACTTCAAACAAGCCAGTGGCACCTCCAGGGGGGTTTTAAAAACGAAGGAAACCTGGTTTCTTCTTTTAAATTCCGAAGGGAAACAAGGTATTGGCGAATGTGGTATTTTTAAAGGCTTATCTGTGGACGACAGACCCGATTATGAAGAAAAACTACAATGGGTTTGTAAAAACATCAACTTAGGGTTGATTGGCTTGTTGAGCAAATTGATCGAATTCCCAAGCATTCAATGTGGTCTGGAAATGGCTTTTAAATCATGGGGAAGCAAAACGCCTTTTGAATTGTTTCCATCAAAATTTACACAGAGTGAAGATTCCATCAACATAAACGGATTGATTTGGATGGGTTCTGAAGCTTTCATGAAACAGCAAATTGCCGATAAAATTGATGCTGGTTTCAGTTGCATTAAAATGAAAATTGGCGCTATCGATTTTCAAACGGAACTCGACTTATTAAAATCCATCCGAAAAGTATTCACTTCAAGAGACATCGAGTTACGAGTAGATGCCAATGGTGCCTTTTCAACCTCCGAAGCATTGGAAAAGTTAAAAATACTATCAGAATTTGATTTGCATTCTATTGAACAACCTATAAAACAAGGTCAAATAGAAGCCATGTCCAAATTATGCAACCAAACACCATTGCCAATAGCTTTGGATGAAGAATTAATGGGTGTGTTTTCTGTAACAGAAAAGGAAACCTTGCTACAAACCATCAAGCCGCAGTACATTATTTTAAAACCAAGTTTGGTTGGCGGTTTTAATGGAAGTGACCAGTGGATTGACATTGCTGAACAAAACAAGATAGGGTGGTGGATTACCAGCGCTTTGGAAAGTAATGTAGGTTTGAATGCCATTGCGCAGTACACCTACACAAAACAAAGTCCTTTGCCCCAAGGTTTGGGAACGGGTGGTTTATTTACCAACAATTTTGATTGCCCATTACAAGTAAAAAACGGTACTTTGCGGTACGATAAAAAAATGGATTGGAATTTTAATTTATAAAGTATGTATATAGCTCAGGCTTTTAAGGGGTTGCACGAATGGTGGCGATATTTAGTGGGTCTTATAATTATTGTAATTGCCGTAATAATTGGGCAAATCCCTTTTACAGCAGCCGTTTTTATTAAAGCCTATAAAGATGGGGGAAATATTTTTGGCATGGATGAATCCAAAATGATGACGCTTTTAGAGCCCAACCTGAATCTGTTTTTAATGTTGTTGTCGTTCGCCATAGGTTTGGTAGGCTTGCTTTTGGTTGTAAAATATTTGCATAAACAATCGTTTACAAGTTTAACCACTTCACGTAAAAAAATAGACTGGAATCGCTTTTGGTTTATCTTTTTTGTCTGGGGCATCATATCGAGCAGTTTTGTGTTGTTCGAGTATGTTACGTCACCAGATAATTATGTGGTCCACTTTAAGCTCGTGCCATTTTTGATTTTATGTGCAATAGCAATTATTTTTGTTCCGTTGCAAACCAGTTTTGAAGAGTACTTGTTTAGGGGGTATTTGATGCAGGGAATTGGGGTAATAGCTAAAAATAAATGGCTGCCATTACTAGTTACATCATTGGTCTTTGGATCGTTGCACATAGCAAACCCGGAGGTTGATAAATTAGGGCCCGTAATCATGGTTTATTATATTGGAACAGGTTTGTTTTTAGGAATAATGACCTTAATGGATGAAGGGATGGAACTGTCTTTAGGCTTTCATGCTGCCAACAATTTATTTACGGCATTATTGGTTACAGCTGATTGGACGGCGTTTCAAACACATTCCATTTTAAAAGATATGTCCGAACCCACCGAAATGGCCTTGGGCGAAATATTTGTTCCTGTGTTTGTCGTTTTTCCAATACTTCTTTTTATTTTGGCCAAGATTTACAAATGGACCGATTGGAAAGAAAAACTATTCGGAAAAGTAATGGAGCCATCACAACACAATAATAATATTTTAGAGGAACTATGATACCAAATTATACCAACGTACACATAAAATTTAAATTGGATAATGTAAGCTATAAACACGAAGACCTTATGGAAGTAGCTTATAGTTATGTTAAAGAAGGGGAGCCGTATCAACAAGAACTGGGTAATTTTTTATTGGATTGGTTAGATGAAAAGGACTATGTTATTGCCAAAACCTCTGGATCTACAGGAAGACCTAAAAAATTGAAAATAAAAAAAGAAGCCATGGTAAATTCTGCCATCGGTACCGGCGATTTTTTCAATTTGAGTCCGGGCGATAAGGTATTGCACTGCTTGCCATCAAATTTTATTGCGGGTAAAATGATGATTGTCAGGGCCATTGTTTTAGGTCTGGAACTGGATATGGTAGCACCCGCTGCCTTACCTCCAATCGATTATGAAAAAGATTATGCCTTTTGTGCTTTTACGCCCATGCAACTTAAAAATTTCGCTAAATATTTAAAGAATATAAAAACAGCGATTGTTGGCGGTGGGCAGGTTTCGGATGCCATTATAGAATCTATAAAGGATAAGAAACCACAAGTGTATGAAACGTATGGAATGACCGAAACCGTATCACATATAGCTGTTAAAAAGTTGAATAATTTTGATGGTTCCGACGAAAATACGAGATCTCATTTTAAAACATTACCGGACATTACGGTTTCTTCCGACCAACGGAACTGCTTGGTTATTGATGCCCCACATCTTCTTGATGAAAAAATAGTTACTAACGATTTGGTTAAAATCCATTCTGAAACCAGCTTTGAATGGTTGGGCAGATTTGATAATGTGATCAATTCCGGAGGCATTAAATTATATCCTGAACAAATTGAGAAAAAACTTAGAAGCTTGATAAGTCAACAATTTTTTATCACCGCCCTACCTGATGATACGTTAGGAGAAAAAGTGGTATTGGTTATAGAAGATGATACAAACTATTTGGATACCAGTATTTTTGACGGCTTGGACAAATACGAAAAGCCAAAAGCCATTTTTGCGGTTTCAAAATTCGTCGAAACAAAATCAGGGAAAATACAACGTAAAAAAACATTGGAGTCCATAAAGAACAGTTGAAGTGGTTTAAACTTTTTATGTGAGCGAAAATTTAGGGCTTTTTTAATGGATAATGATCTGTTTTTTGAATAGCATCATTTTAGTTACGGTATGATAAAAAGACGAAATTTGCGCTTAAAATGGTAAATTTGTAGGTAAATAAAAAAGTTTTGTCCACTTCGCTAACCCATTCAAAAGCTTGATTACTGTTGCATTTTAAAATAATAATCCAAAGAATGCTTTCCAGAACCGTAAAATAGGAAAAAGCCACATACCAATAAGGTTACTATGGCTAATAGCAAATTGTTGGTATCCATTTTACCCACAAAGTTTATGGCAATGGCCCCTATTAGAATAGGGATTTGGGCAATGATTGCCCAACGGGTCAACAAACCAAAGGCAATTAGAATACCACCAATAAAGTGAGCGGGAGCCACATAATGAATAATGATCATGCCCCCAGCAAAATTTTCCATAGGTTTGAACAATTGCATAAGCATGGCGCTATCTGACATAAAATTAATGCCTTTGATAAATAGGAAGGCACCTAAAGCAATACGGAGCAAATCGAGTGGTAAATAGGTATGCCCATTAGCCCACTTGTTGAGTGTTTTTATTGTTTCCATGATTGAAGTTATTGATTTCCAATACAAAAGATACAAAATATTTAAATATGTTTTGAATTTACACCTGTAAAACCCCCATATTAAATGGCTTTTGAATAGGAGCGTGGTTAGCGGCTTCAATGCCCATGCTAATCCATTTTCGAGTATCCAAGGGGTCGATGATGGCGTCTGTCCATATTCGTGAAGCAGCATAATAAGGAGATACTTGGGTATCGTAACGGTGTTTAATCTTATTATAAAGTTCGTCTTCCTTTTCCTTGGTGATTTCTTCACCTTGTTTTTCCAATGATGCTTTTTCTATTTGAAGCAATACTTTGGCAGCGGAGTTCCCACTCATAACCGCCAATTCTGCACTTGGCCATGACACAATCAATCGTGGGTCATAAGCTTTTCCACACATGGCGTAATTACCGGCACCGTAACTGTTTCCTATAATAATGGTAAATTTTGGCACTACCGAATTACTAACCGCATTTACCATTTTGGCACCATCTTTTATAATCCCACCATGTTCGCTTTTACTGCCCACCATAAAACCGGTAACATCTTGTAAAAACACCAGGGGTATTTTTTTCTGGTTGCAATTGGCAATAAAACGGGTGGCTTTATCGGCACTATCATTATAAATAACCCCACCAAATTGCATTTCGCCACTTGCTGTTTTTACCAATTTGCGTTGGTTGGCAATAATACCAACTGCCCAACCATCTATTCTGGCATAACAGGTAATGATGGTTTTGCCATAGCCAGCTTTATATTCGTCAAACTCAGAATTATCAACCAAGCGTTTGATAATCCCATACATATCATATTGGTCTGCTCTTGATTTTGGTAAAATCCCATAAATGTCTTCAGGATTTTCTTTTGGTTTTGCAGCATCTATTCGGTTATAGCCGGCTTTATCATAATCTCCAATTTTGTCTATAATGCTTTTAATGGTATCTAAAGCATCTTGATCGTCTTTTGCCTTATAATCGGTTACACCGCTGATTTCACAATGGGTTGTTGCGCCACCAAGTGTTTCATTGTCAATGGTCTCACCAATGGCGGCTTTCACTAAATAACTTCCTGCCAAAAAGATGCTTCCCGTTTTATCGACAATCAACGCTTCATCACTCATAATAGGTAAATAAGCCCCACCGGCAACACAACTGCCCATTACGGCCGCTATTTGGGTAATGCCCATACTGCTCATAATGGCGTTGTTCCTAAAAATACGCCCGAAATGTTCCTTGTCAGGGAATATCTCGTCTTGTAACGGTAAATAAACCCCGGCACTATCCACTAAATAAATAATGGGCAACCTGTTTTCTATGGCGATTTCTTGGGCTCTTAAATTCTTTTTAGCCGTAATAGGAAACCAGGCGCCCGCTTTAACGGTGGCATCATTGGCTACTACAATGCATTGTTTTCCTTTTACATAGCCCATTTTTACAACAACACCGGCAGAAGGGCAACCACCATGTGCTTCATACATGCCTTCACCTGCTAAAGCAGCAATTTCAACGGACTTAGAGTTGGTATCCAATAAATAATCAACACGCTCGTGGGCAGTCATTTTGCCTTTGGCATGTTGTTTTCCAATACTTTTTTTCCCTCCTCCTAAATGTACTTTGGTAAGGCGGGTATTGAGTTCTGAAACTAAAAGCTTATTGTAATCTTCGTTTTTATTGAAGTTTAAATCCATTGATAATTTGTTTGAAGCTAAAATACAAAAGTTTCAATGATACCGTTAAGTTATGTTAATGTTTTATTAATTAATATTACATGGAAATAGTTTCCTTGGAAAATAAATTTATTTATTGTAAATTTGTTCAACATTAATTTTAAAACACCAATAGATGAAACAGATATTAGCATTTGCAGGTAGCAATAGTTCAGACTCCATTAATAAACAGTTGGCAACGTATGCCGCAAGTCTTGTAGATGGAACAAAAGTAACCGTTTTGGATTTGAACGATTTTGATTTACCAATTTACAGTAAAGATTTACAGGCAGAAAAAGGTATCCCTGAAAATGCCAAAAAATTTCTGGATTATATCAAGGGTTCAGGTGGCATTGTATTATCGCTGGCAGAAAACAATGGTGCGTATTCAGCGGTATTTAAAAACTTGTTCGACTGGATGTCTAGAATTGACGGCAAACTTTGGAGCGACAAACCCATGCTATTAATGGCAACGTCGCCAGGTGGTAGAGGCGGAGCCAGTGTGTTGGAAATGGCGAAGAGCCGATTTCCTTTTATGGGAGGGCACATAGTTTCGGAATTTTCTCTACCCAATTTCAACCAGAATTTTGAAAACAATAAAATCGTGAATCCTGAACTGAATTCAAATTTATTGGAAGCGGTAAAAACATTTCAAAACAATTTATAAGATGGAAATACAGCATATAGATAACGGCGTAAAGGGGGCTTTTTATATTGAGGCAGAAAATGTAAGAGTGGCAGAAATGACTTATTCGCACGCTGGGCCAAACAAAATTATTATAGACCATACCGAGGTGAACGAAACACTTAAAGGACAAGGTGTCGGTTATAAATTGGTGGATGCAGCAGTTGAATATTTGCGTGCCAACAACTTAAGAGCAATTCCTTTATGTCCGTTTGCCAATGCGGTTTTTAAGAAAAAGCATGACCAATATAAAGACGTTTTAGCTTAAATAATGCAAATCATGGGAGATATAAGTAAAGAGATTAATTCAAAATTCGCAAACAACAGAATTAAAGCGTTGTTGAATATTTTATATACGGCCAACTGGATTTCCGGTTTTCAAAATGAATTTTTTAAACCTTTCGGAATTTCGCCGCAACAATACAATATTCTAAGAATATTAAAAGGAGCTGGAGAACCAGTAAATGTTCAAGTTATTAAAGATAGAATGATTGAACGTTCGCCAAATGCAACCCGTTTAATGGATAAGTTATGTGCAAAAAATTATATTGAGCGTTTATCGTCCGACACTGATAGGCGTGTGGTTAAAATAGCCATTACCAAAGAGGGAAATGCGCTTTTGGATGCCATTCCAGATAATTTTAATGGCCATTTATTGAAAAATTTGAATGAAGAAGAAGCAGAACAATTAAGCAATCTGCTTGATAAGATGAGGTAAATAATTCCTGCGGATCCCGATAGCCATCGGGAAGGAATCTCTAAAAAGTAATAATTAATAAAAGATTTCCGCCTTTGCGGAAATGAAAAAAATAAAAAACAATGAAAACAATAATTCATACAGCCAATAGTAGAGGGTTTGCAAGCCATGGTTGGTTACAGGCAAACCATTCGTTTAGTTTTGCAAATTACCACAATCCGGAAAAAGTGCATTTTGGGGCGTTGCGCGTCTTGAATGATGATGTTATTGCTCCAAAAATGGGTTTTGGAACCCATCCGCATGATAATATGGAAATCATTACCATTCCTTTAAAAGGTGTTTTAAAACACAAAGACAATATGAGTGACGAGTGGTTATCGGTGTTACCAGGAGAAGTTCAGGTTATGAGTGCTGGAACTGGTGTGCAACATTCTGAAATTAATGGATCTGCCGATGAGCATCTAAGCTTGTTTCAAATCTGGGTATATCCAAACAAGCAACAGGTAGCACCGCATTACGACCAGAAAGTGTTTGATGTTAATGGAAGAAAAAACAAACTTCAAACTTTAGTAAGTTCTATTGATGAAAACCATGAAGGTAGTTTGAAAATCCATCAAGATGCTGTGATTTCTAGAATTGATTTAGACAAAAACACAGCATTTGAATACAAATTTAAAAGCAAAAACCATGGTGTTTACGCTATGACCATTAGCGGGAAAGTACAGATTGATAACACCATTTTAGGAAGTCGTGATGCGGCAGGAATTTCTGAAACTGAAGCTTTTACAATTAAGGCTGAAGAAGATGCAAGTGTGTTGTTTATTGAAGTACCTATGGAGTTTTAAACAAATTTAAAGTCTATTTAGTAAAGCATCCTATTGAGGGTGCTTTACTTTTTATTTTAGTGGCATATCTTATTTTTTGAGCTTATTAATAAAATAGTCATTTTTAGAAATAAAAAATTTCTTGAAACCGACAATCCTCTAGGCTGGGATGTCAAATCTGTGCGTATTCATAAAAAATCGTTCCGGTCTGTTTTTTAAACTTTTTCGGATAAGTACATGACAAAAATTGAAACATACATTTTAAATGACTGATTGTCAATAGCTCTATAATATTTGGCGTTTCAGACCTGTCAGGTTTTTAAAACCTGACAGGTCTTGATTTCAGTAGGCTTAATAGAGTTTAATAAATGTTAATATAATTTTTTGTCATGTACTAAACTTTTTCGGTGTTAAAAACCTAAAATCTTTTCTGATTGCTGCTTGGTATCGTTGATTGCAAACTGGCTTAAATAGCCGTAGGGTCTGTAGATTATAAAGTGTCTGTGCATGGTGTACGTTTTTAGGCAATGCTAAGAAATTCCTTTTAAGTTTAAAAAAGACCTCACAGTTTTCAAAACTCTGAGGTCTGCTTTGCATACAAGCCCTAATGTGCTAGATATATGCTTGTTAATATTTCCATTTAATATTTATGTTAAGCATTCAATTGTTTCATATTTGTTTTTTGTTGTAATCGTTGATTACCGATTGTCTTCCAATGGTTTTGGTAATAATGTCTTTATCAAGGTTCCAACCCCGTGCAGGCGAATATTGGCGTCCGTACCAAATAATTTGAAGATGTAAATCGTTCCACACCTCTTCGGGGAATAATCTTTTAGCATCTTTTTCGGTCTGTACCACATTTTTGCCATTGCTTAAATTCCATCGATACATCAGGCGGTGTATGTGCGTGTCCACAGGAAAAGCTGCGACCCCAAAGGCTTGCGACATAACTACGCTTGCTGTTTTGTGGCCTACCGCAGGCAATGCTTCCAAAGCTTCAAAACTTTGCGGGACTTTGCCAGCATGTTTTTCAATTAAAATTTCAGATAACCCATGAATGCCTTTGCTTTTCATGGGCGATAAGCCAACAGGTTTTATGATTTCTCGAATTTCTTCAACCGAAAGCTTTACCATATCATACGGATTATCAGCTCTTTCAAATAATAAGGGCGTTATTTGGTTTACGCGAACATCGGTACTTTGCGCCGACATCAACACGGCAATTAGTAGGGTATAAGGGTCTCTATGGTCTAGCGGAATTGGTACTGTTGGATAGAGTTCCTTTAATGTTTTTATTACGAATTCCACCTTTTTATCCTTGGTCATGTTGTATTTTTGTAAAAACCAAAGTTACTATTATGAATACACTAAAACAAGGAGACCACGTACCAAATTTTTCATCTAAGGATGAACATGGAAATTTGGTGTCATTAAGTGATTTTAAAGGAAAAAAGCTCATTGTATTTTTTTATCCCAAGGCCAATACACCGGGTTGTACAGCCGAAGCCTGTAATTTAAGAGATCATTATAAAATTTTAAAAGAGCGGGGTTATGAGTTATTGGGTGTTAGTGCAGATACCTCGAAGCAACAATTGAAATTTAAAGATAAATACAAATTTCCATTTGCTTTATTGGCTGATGAAGATAAAACAGTTATAAACGTATTTGGTGTTTGGGGTTCTAAAAAATTTATGGGCAGAACTTATGAAGGTATCCATAGAATGACGTTTATTATTGATGAAAATGGTGTTGTAGAACGTGTCATTGACAAAGTAAAAACGAAAGGCCATACGGCACAAATACTGGGGTAAAAAAGAACCTGTCCAAAAAGTACCAACTAATGACAGGGCAAACGCCTTTAAAAAATGTTCTTATATGGCTCATGATAAGCTCCTTATATGTAATGGTTTTGCTTTGTGTATCCTGTGCAATAGCTGTAACACACCTGCCGACAGGCCTTTAGGAAGGCGCCCAAAGTTGGGCTACCCATATTTTGCCCCTAAAGGGACATAGATGATGGAAAAAGCAATATGGCTATGGTTTTAAACCTGAGTTCAATATAAGCAAGAATCAAAATAACTGAATATCAATCGCATTCGTCAATTGCGAGGAGGCACGACGAAGCAATCTGTTTAATTTATAAATAAAATCCAATAAGTTCAATTTAAAAGATTGCTTCGCTTTTTTTCTAATGAAAAAGCTACCATTGACAAGTATTTTATATGTTTGTTTTCCAAATTTTAAAAACACCCCTAAAGTCCCCTCTAGGGGACAATCCATATCTTCAAATTTTCAGTTTCAAATTCAATTTAATTTAATTGCCAACAATATCGCTTGATAAATTTTTTTGTCTGATGCCTCGCAATTCTGACCAGAAAGCTTTCGGGATTATTCCAGAATCCAAACAGATGTATAGTCTAGGTTGATAAGAAACTGAAACGAGTTCAGTTTGACAAAATAAAATTTTTAGATAGCCTCCTTAATTTTTACTTTGGAATTTTCCTTTTCTTATTTAAAACCAAGGGTTTACGGGTATAGCCAAACATGCGATAGTCTTTAATTAAATCGGCTATGCCTTCAGGCAATTGATCTTCCCAACCACTTTCACCTGAAGCAATTTGTTGCATGATTTCCCTTGAGAAGATGGTCAAGCATTTTTCGTCATAATCCTCAATGTCAATAACTTTACCATTGTACTTAAAGAATTTGTACAGTTCTTTCATACGTGGATATACTTTTAGGTTTTCACTGGTAATCAGTTCTCCGGTTTCAATATCGATCATGGGGTATAGGTACACTTTCAAATCCTTAAAAAACAATTTGCCAAATGCTTCTAAAATCCCACCGCTCAAATGGCGATAGTATTTTTCATCAAAAATATCCACCAAATTGCTAACGCCCATGGCAAGCCCCATTCTGGCTTTTGAATAATTTGAAAAATACTCAACCACTTTATAGTATTCCTGAAAATTGGATATCATAACCGATTGTCCTAGAGAACATAACAAATCGGCTCTGTCCATAAAGTCCTGTTCGTCAATCTCACCTTCGGCACGTAGGTTTGAAAGTGTTATTTCAAAAACCACTTCCGTATTGTCCTTATCAACCTTTTTTTCATTGATAAACATTTTATATGCGTTTTCATACATATCAATGTTCACTTGGGTAACGGGCCTAAAGCTCCCTCTAAATGCCAAAATATTTTTTTTGTAGAACACACGGGCAGGCAACACGTTTTTCCCATCGGGCCCAAACATAACGGCGTCTGTCATACCATTTTTAACAAGCTGCAAACTCATCAAACGGTTGTCAACATTTTTAAATAAGGGTCCGGAAAAATTAACCGTGTCAATCTCCAATTGGTCCTTGTCCAAATGGTCGTACAAATAACGCAGTAGTTTTTTAGGCTCATTATATTTGTAAAAAGCGCCATAAATTAAGTTGGTGCCAATAACGCCCAGGGTTTCCTGTTGCAATCTGGCATCGGTTTCCTTAAACCGCAGATGCAAAATAATATCGTTGTACTCTTGATTTGGCTCAATTTGATATTTAATGCCAATCCATCCATGGCCTTTGAATTGCTTCGCAAAATCGATGGTCGTCACCGTATTTGCAAACGAAAAAAACATTTTGTTGGGATGCTCTTTTCTGGAAAGCCGTTCTTCAATCAGGTCAATTTCATGGTTCAACATCTTTCTCAGGCGGGGCTCGGTAACATAGCGTCCATCGTCCTCCGCTCCATAAATGGCATCACTAAAGGCTTTGTCGTAAGCAGACATGGCTTTTGCAATAGTGCCGGATGCACCTCCTGCTCTAAAAAAATGGCGACTCGTTTCTTGGCCCGCACCAATTTCCGCAAAGGTACCATAGATGTTCTCATTCAGGTTAATACGAAGGGCTTTGGTTTTCAAAGATGGGATTTCTTCAAATTCTCTGTCTCCCTTTAAGGTGATCTCCATAGTATTTGGGGTTATGTTCTGTGTAAACAAAGGTATCAAATAATAGAAGTAATAAAAAAAATAACTTTAATTTTGTTGCAATGACCTATTCGTTTTGATTTGGAAATAGTAAGCATCCACTATTTTAAGTTTTCCTTAAAAAACCATAGTGAAAATTGTTAATAGGTACCCTGGCGTGAGAAGGGGTTTTATGATTTTTGTATGAATTTAATTGGATATAGACGGATTTTGTCTTAATAATTTGAAGTAAATATTTTTTTTTTGAAGATAACATTTTTAGGTACTGGCACATCCCAAGGAATTCCGATTATAGGAAGCACGCATCCGGTGTGTTTAAGCAGCAACAAAAAAGATAAACGCTTGCGTGTTTCTGTGTTGGTGGAATGGGATGACCATACCTATGTAGTGGATTGCGGACCGGATTTCAGGTACCAGATGTTACGCTCTGGCTGCAGTAAAATTGATGGCATTCTGTTTACCCACGAACATTCGGACCATACTTTGGGTCTGGATGACATCCGGCCGTTTTATTTCCATCAAGGCGATATTCCTATTTACGCCCACAAACGTGTTTTAAAATCCCTTCACAAGCGGTTCGATTATATATTCGAAACCAAAAATAAATACCCAGGCGCACCTTCCGTCATTGAAAATAGAATAAAAAACAAACCATTTAAATTGCATAATCTGGAGGTGGTACCTGTGGATGGCAAACATGATGCACTGCAGGTTTTCGGATTTAAATTTGGGGATTTCGCCTATTTGACCGATATGAAAACGGTTGAGGAAAAAGAAATCGAAAAAATAAAAAATGTTAAAATATTAGTGGTGAATGCTTTGCGGATCCATCCGCACCAATCGCATTTTAATCTGGAAGAAGCTTTGCTGTTCATAAAAAAAGTGAATCCGGAAAAAGCGTATTTAACCCACATAAGCCATTTATTGGGATTTCATGACGAGGTAGAAAAATTATTGCCAGAAAATGTATTTTTGGCGTATGATGGTTTGCAGATAACCATTTAAAAAAGTTTAAATGAGTTCGGTAAAAAAAAATAAAAATTAGCCACGAACACACGAATGATTGATTGGTGTATTCGTGGCAAAAAAATAAACGTAAAAAAGATGAAGCAAAAAATATTCATGTATCTATTCGTGTTCTCCATATTATTGGTGCTATTCCAGTACGTGAACTCCAAGCGTGTGTTTGAACAAATGGACCATAAACTGGACGGGTATAAAGGGCAATTGGAACGCTATAAAGATTCGGTAGCCGTGATGCAAGATGAAATTTTAGATGTATCGCATTTTAATTTGGAAAGAAATGAAGATGCCATCACTTATTTTGAAAATAGAGGTTATAAAGTGTCTGAATTAATTCCTTTGATAAAGGATGAACTTTACAAACTAAATGAAGTTAAAGGTCAGCATCCCATAATCCCTTATGCTTCTGGGGAAGGACGGCGAATGATGATCAATACGGTAAAACTCCTGAACCATAAATGGATCATTGCCGATTTTTCGGATGGTCAATATTGGGGGGAACTTTTTTTAAAGTATGAACTGACTGAAGACAACCAACTGAAATTTAATTTGGTAGAGTCGTTTTTGTACCCATTGAATTAATCGGCTTTATAAGCAATCCCTTTTTGTTTTTTTGTTTCGCCCACATACGAGTATTCATACGTGTATGATGAATCGGTAGTGGTTAAAATCTTTAAATGGATATCTTTTCTCTCCGCCATGTTTTTTGGATGGATGGTTTTAAAAACAACCTCACAATCATTTATCCATCGTAATTGCGACGAATCCGTTTTATTGTTGTAAACCTCAATTTGCAAAGTTTCGGTCCTATTGAATCTGGATTTAAATAATGTTCCGTCAATGCTAACTTCACTGTAAAAGTTACCCGTTTTAAAATTGGTACAATTCCGGGTTGTCTCATAGCAGCTAAAAAGCCCCAATAAAAGTAAAAGGCAAATAAACTTCATAGTAAAAATTTTCAGTGCAAAATTACTAAACTAAAAGGTTAATTCTGAAAATTTTTAAAACTTCCGTCAGAATAAAAAATAACGATACGCTCGATGGTTTTGTCACTTTTCATTTCAACCTCAATTTTTTTCTCAATAACGGGAGGGGACGATACCTCATTTGATTCAGAATCTTTTTTTGTAGAAGGAAAATCGCCCTTCCCATTTAACAGCCAATATAGTTCGACCTCCGGAAAAGTAGAAAGGATTTTCAAAACAAACTCCAAACTCGGTTTGTTCCTGCCCGATAAAATATGCGAAATGCTAGAGCGTTGCACACCTATCTGTTCGGCAAAGGAAGATGCCGTTTCGCCATAATAATCTATCACTTTTTGCAGCCTTATGGCAAATGCTTCGGTGTTTATCATTGTAACTGTTACAAAGGTGTTTTTGTTTTACAAATGTAAATATATATTTATAAAACCAACTAAAATTCTATGTTAAAATTATTAATTATTAGAACTATAACTTTAAGTAAAAACACGTAATTAACTGAAATATTGATGTATAAGTAATAATATTTTTAACTTATACTGAGACGTGTTTGATACCTCCAAAAACAACCGCCTTTATGTTTAACAATGTAAACAAATCAACTTGCCTAACTGTTTACAAATGTAAATTCGTATTTGTTTACATTTGTAGCTTAATATAATGGCATGCAAATAAAAACTATAAATTCGTTGTTTTCTCAGTATAAAGAAACCCGTCTAAACCATCGCTATATCACCAATAGCCATATAGAACCATTATTGAAAAAATTCGGTAACAATCTATTGATCGAAACCATAGGACGCTCGGTATTGGACCTTCCTATTTACGGAATAAAGATTGGGAATGGAGACAAAAGGATTCTCATGTGGTCCCAAATGCATGGCAATGAATCTACAACCACCAAAGCTATATTCGATCTTTTAAACACCTTGTTGGGAAATGATTCTGGAGCTAAAAACATTTTGGAGGCGTGCACATTGTATATCATCCCGATTTTAAATCCAGATGGTGCCCGGGCATATACCAGATTAAACGCCAACCAAGTGGATTTGAACAGGGATGCACAGGATTTAACACAGCCGGAGAGTAAACTGCTCAGGAACACATTTAACTCCTTTAAACCTCATTTTTGTTACAATTTACATGGGCAGCGCACTATTTTTAGTGCGGGAAAAACAAACAGACCTGCAACGGTATCGTTTTTGGCGCCTGCACAGGATGAGGCATGCACTATCACTCCAAACCGAAAGGTTGCTATGGAAGTTATAAGTGTTATGGACCATGTTTTGCAAAAAGTGATCCCAGGCCAAGTAGGGGTTTATGATGATGCCTTTAACTTAAATTGTGTAGGCGATACGTTTCAAAGCGAAAACGTGCCCACTATGTTGTTTGAGGCTGGACATTACCATAACGATTATGCCAGGGACCAAACAAGACAATTTATTTATATGGCCTATGTAACTTCCTTGGATTATATTTCAAATAATGATGTGAGTGGATATAACTACGCATCTTATTTGCAGATGCCCGAAAATGGCAAATTGTTTTTTGACATCATTATCAAGAATGTGAAAATGAAGATTAAAGGAGGGGGGCAAAACATGGACATTGGGATTTTATATAAAGAAACTTTGGTTGATGGCCGCATACATTTTGTGCCCATTGTTGAAAAAATTGAAGATTTGGGTGGCTATTTTTCGCATAAAGTAATTGAAGCCAATAATTTGGAAGTGCTGGATCGTGATGGTTTACCACTGAAAGTTCATAGCGAAAACGTTTTCGTAATATTGAATAATGAAAAAATATCATTATTACCAAAATAAAACACACGGTTTATGCTTAAATATTAATAAAAATGTATTAATTTTGCTTAATATTTAAGAATAATTAATTATGGGGAAAATTAAATTAGACGAAATCGATCATCAAATTCTTGACATGTTGATTGACAACACAAGAATTCCGTTTACAGACATCGCAAAAAAACTATTGATATCCGCAGGTACCGTTCATGTACGCGTTAAAAAAATGGAGGAGCAAGGCATTATTAGAGGCTCTTCATTAATGCTGGATTACAAAAAACTTGGGTATTCTTTTATCGCTTATGTAGGGGTGTTTTTAAACAATACATCGCAAACAAAATTTGTGCTGGAGCGCATCAATGAAATACCGTTTGTAACCGTAGCCCACATTACTACAGGGAAGTTTAACATCTTTTGCAAAATTAGGGCAAGAAGTACCGAGCATGCCAAGGAAGTTATCTTTAAACTCGATGATATTGAAGGGGTTTACAGAACCGAAACCATGATATCACTTGAAGAAAGCATCAATGATAAAAAACGCTTGATGCACACTATATTCCATGACATGTAGGTGTTGGATTGATTAAAGTAAAAGCGTCCTTTTTTTAAGGGCGCTTTTGTTTGTATAAAGTTAACACCACAATTTTAGTACATGACAAAAACAGTTCGTTGATATTTGAATAGCTTCTATCGTTGACCCCTCCGCCTATCGGCATACCGAAAAATCGGTACAGGCTCTACCCCTTAAAAAAGGGGAGGAATTATTAAGGAACTCATTTTTAATGATTTGAACTTACTTATTTAAAATTTTGTCATGTACTTAACAACCACAATATATTAATATAACGTGAATAACGGATAAGAAAATTAAGATTGAATTTTTCTTTTTTCCCTCCCTAAAGGGTGGAAAAATTCCTCAAATGCAGAAAATATATCGCCCTTTAGGGTTGGGTAAGGGCCATTTTCGGCTCAATAGGGTTGTCCATTATTCGCGTTAATATACATTGTTGTCCGGGGGAAGAATCAAGACCGCTTCGCTGGTAGTCCCGATAGCTATCGGGAAAAGAACTTAAACTGGATTGTAACCCATTGATAAACAATTTGATTTTTTTAGGATTTTTGATAACGCTATTTTTTTGTATAAATTTAAAAAACTGGCCCAAAGGTCTGATAATAATTGGAAACGCCTAAAAATGAACCTATAGATGCACTACAAATATTTTAACCGGACAACAATGATTTATATATTGAACCCATTTAAAGTTTTATAATGTATTACATAGATTTTTTTTGATTGTTTTAATGGATTATTTAAGGTTTGCATCAAAATACCATAAAGCCCAGTCTCATATCCATAATTACTGTTCATGATATTTAATTCTTTAGAGTTTTTTATTTTCCTTTTCATTGTATATTTTCTTTATTGGTTTGTATTCAAAAGAAATTTAAAGGCACAAAACATACTCATTTTAGTTGCCAGCTATGTATTTTATGGCTGGTGGGATTGGAGATTTTTATCTTTAATACTGCTAAGCACCATTGTGGATTATTTGGTAGCCATCCAAATAGACAACAACACCCAACAATCCACTAGAAAACGATGGCTTTGGGTAAGCGTTGTTTTTAATATAGGCTTATTGGGGTTTTTTAAATATTACAATTTTTTTGTCGATTCATGGATCGATATGTTTTCCATGTTTGGATATAACATACAGAGTACGTGGACGCTAAAAGTTATTCTGCCGGTAGGCATTTCGTTCTACACATTTCAAACCATGTCCTATTCTTTTGATGTGTATTACAAAAAGTTGAAACCAACCACCGATTTTTTGTCATTTGCAACTTTCGTCAGTTTCTTTCCGCAGTTGGTGGCAGGCCCTATAGAGCGCGCTTCCAATTTGTTGTCCCAAATATTGAATAAAAGAACCTTTAGTTATGAGCAATCCGTGGGCGGCATCAAACTTATATTATGGGGCTTATTTAAAAAAATAGTGATAGCCGATGCACTGGCGCCCATGGTGGATGATATTTTTGCAAATTATGCAAATTATCCAGCGTCCACGCTTGTTTTGGGCGTTACCATGTTCAGTTTTCAAGTGTATGGAGATTTTAGTGGGTATTCTGATATAGCCATTGGAACAGCCAAGCTTTTTGGTGTAGAACTCATGTCCAACTTTAAATTCCCTAATTTTTCCAGAAACGTTGCGGAATATTGGCAACGGTGGCACGTATCGCTATCCACCTGGTTTAGGCATTATGTTTATATCCCCCTGGGGGGCTCTAAAGTAAGCAAATGGATAGCTATTAGAAATATCTGTATTGTGTTTTTGGTCAGCGGTTTTTGGCACGGGGCCAATTGGACCTTTATTTTTTGGGGAGGCTTTCATGCTTTAGCGTTTATACCGGTTTTTTTAATGGGACGGAATGCTATCTATAAAAACTCCGTAGTGGGCGAAAACACCATTTTACCTTCGTTAACAGAAGTTGGGCAAATGGTATTAACATTTTCAATAGTTACTTTTTCCAGGATTTTCTTTAGGTCCAACTCCATTACAGATGCATTTGGCTATATAAACAGAATATTTACTGATTTATCGTATGGAACCTACAATAATCCGATGGGCTACAGGATGATCGATTATTATATATTGATTATATTGTTTATTGTTTATGAATACATGATCCGTAAAGACGAACGTTCGCCATTTAAGTTTAAACATAAAGTGGTTCGGTTTGTAATTTACACGATCATTATTTTATCCATGCTGTTGTTTTATGACAGTAGTGTTGATAGGTCGTTTATTTATTTTCAATTTTAAAGAAGATGAAAAAATTAGTTTTTAAAATTTGTATATATACTATTCTCATTCTATTGGCTTTAGAAATTTGGGTCCGGGTTTTCCACCTTACAAAAGACTATCCGGTTCGGTATGTTGATGAATATGGCGTTGAAAAATGGGTGCCCAACCAAAATGGCTATTCGGTAACGGGCAATAGAAGACAAAATTTTTCTGAGTACCACATCAATAAATTTGGGTATAATTCGTACAGGGAATTCAATCCTTCCAAAGACAAAGTGGAAATTGCATTGGTTGGCGATTCGTTCATTGAGGGCTTTCATCAAAACTACTATCATTCAATCGGCAAAAAAATCGAAAACAAACTAAAAGGCGTAGAGGTATATGAATACGGTTATGCCGGATACGATTTGGCCGATCAGTTGCATTTGATAAGTCAGTATAAAAAGCAATTTGATTTAATAGATTATGTTGTTTTAGGTTTAAAATTTGAAAACGACTTAACTAGAGGAGAATATAACGTGGTACAAGAGCGAATGGCTTTGGAAACTCCCATATATAAAGCTTTGCGCCAAATTAAATTGTTGGTATATTTGCAGAATATTGGAGCTTTTGACGCTCCCAGGGAATTGGTAAGTAAATTGCTTTCTGCTAAAAAAAGCCATCAGCATACATTAACTAAGGAAGAAGAAGAAGAGCTTCAAAAAGAGCTAGAAACCAAATATATTGAAAACTTTGAAAGTTTAATAAAAACCCATGGGTTTGATAAAACTAGATTTGTTTTTCTTTTGGATGCTGAAAAAACCCCTGGGTTATTTTTAAATTATTTAAATGGCCATGGATTTAAGTTTATCGATTTTTCCCAAGCAATGAATGAATCAAAGACGCCTACAACTTTAATTTACGATAAGCATTGGAATAATCGTGGGAGGAACATAATTGCAGATGTAATAGTTGAAAATTTTAAAAAGCATTAAGTATAAGTACATGACAAAAATTGAAAAATAAATGTTATATAACTAATTGTCAGCAGTTTAATAATATCATGTGTTCCAGACCTGTCAGGTTTTAAAAACCTGACAGGTCTCAATTTCAGTGGGATTAGTACCATTTACAGAAGGTCAATCTAATTTTTTGTCATGTACTTAAGCATTAAGTATAAAAGTTTCGTTTAAATTTTAATTAAGATATGGGAGATAACCTTTCAAATAAAAAGAGTGGCTTTTCTGAACACTACGAGAAAAAGGTTGTAGAGAACTGGATCGGCAGATCTAGTATCAACAAGGTTGAAGAATACCTTTTCTCAAAGTATATCAATAATAACAAACTCAAGGTTATAGATGCTGGAACGGCGGCAGGCATTTTTTCTTTTTATCTTGAAGAAAAATCAGGATTTAAAAACATTACTGCTTTTGATATTATTGATGAAATGATAGTAACGGCAAAGGCTAAGGCAGTACAAAAACAATCCACCATAACCTTTGTGCAGGCCGATGCGTCAAACCTCAATAATTTTGATGGTGGACAGTTTGATTATTTAATCTATCTGCAACAGATTTTGAGCATGGTCCCTAAAGAATTACTGAACAAATCATTGGAAGAAGCTTATAGAATAGGTAGCAAGGATGCCGTGTACATCTTCAGCTTTCTAGATTGGAATTCAAGATGGTACAATCCAATAGTTAGCATGGTAATAAATTTGGTTAGACCCATTACTGGCCGAAAAATCAAAAAATATTACCTCCCCGAGTTGCTTTTGGGTAAAAGTATCAACAAAAACTTTTTCAGTAAAGAGCACCATGGCATATTGTGGGTTAAAAAGAAGCATATTTTAAAAAAATTGAATGCCTGTGGATTTAAGGTAAGCGCTTATTATAGAGAAGAAGACCTCACAAAAGCAACGGGTAGGGCCATGTACATTATATGTAAAAAAAAGTAAAATAAAATTTTATCATACCAAAAGCATAAAACCATTGATAATTGGCAACATAAAAATATGTTTCCATTTTTATCATCTGCTTGGATTTAAAAATTAAAACACAACATTCATAACAACTTACCCCATGTATTGAATTTGTTTAGTTATTTTTACCCCATTAATGCACCAAATCAACTCTACATTCAATGAATATATTAATAACATCAGCCGGAAGGAGAGTGTCATTAGTAAAAGCCTTCCAAATAGAATTAAAAGCTTTAGTAACAGAGGGAAAGGTTATGACCACTGATTTTAATATAGAAACGTCTCCAGCATGCCATGTTTCAGATAAGGCCTTTCGATTGCCTTTGGTTACAGATACCGACTATTTAAATGTTCTTATCGAAACTTGTATAGATAATAACATAAAGTTAATCATACCAACCATTGATACAGAATTGCCACTACTTGCCCGAAATAAAAAGGCATTATTAGAACACGGAATAATCACTATCATCTCTTCATTGGAATTTATTGAAATATGTGGAGATAAAAGACAAATGAACTCTTTTTTCGTTAAAAACCATATTAGTGTCGCTAAAGAATATTCCAAACATGATTATAATCTGCCTCTTTTTATAAAGCCATTGAATGGAAGCAGAAGTATTGATACATTTATCATTAAAAAGCATGAAGATTTAATGGAATATCATTTTAAAAATAGTGACTTGATGTTTTTGGAATACCTCGATCACAACTTGTACGAAGAGTTTACTTGTGATTTATATTATGATAAAAATAGCTGTTTAAAATGTGTTGTGCCAAGAAAACGGATTGAAGTTAGAGAAGGGGAGGTTAGCAAAGGTGTTACCCAAAAAAATATTTTAGTTAATTTTATCAAAGAACATTTAGGCCATATAGAAGGAGCTGTTGGTTGTCTTACTTCTCAGTTTTTTAAACTTAAAACTAAAGACACCGTTTATGGTATAGAAATAAATGCTAGGTTTGGTGGGGGTTTTCCATTAACTTATTACAGTGGCGCTAATTACCCCAAATGGATAATTCAGGAATATTTATTCAATAAAGAGATAGAACCTTTTGATGATTGGGAAACCGACTTATTAATGTTACGATATGATAATGAAGTGTTAATACATGGTTTTAAGTAAAAACAGTATCGTAGTATTTGATTTGGATGATACGCTTTATAAAGAGATTGATTTTTTAAAATCAGCATTTAATGAAATATCCATTCATCTGTCCTCTAAAATTAAGATAGAATCAGTATTAATTTTGGATGCCATGATGAATTATTATAACAATGGACTCAATGTTTTTGATGAAGTTATAAAAACATTCAATATTGATACGGTTTCAATAGATCAATTATTAACTATTTATAGAAACCATAAACCAGTAATTGAGTTGTGCAAATCAACAAAAAAAGCATTGTGGTCAATAAAGAAAAGGGCTTATCGGGTTGGTATTATTACCGATGGAAGAAGTATTCAGCAACGTAACAAAATTAGTGCATTGCAACTAACCGATTATTTTGATGATATTATTATTTCTGAGGAATTTGGTTCTGAAAAACCACATATCAATAATTTTGGGTTTTTTATAAATAAGTATGGCACTAATTATGAATATGTTTATATAGGCGATAATACCGCTAAAGATTTTATTGGACCAAATGCTTTAGGATGGACTAGTATATGTCTTTTAGATGATGGGAGGAATATCCACAAGCAATTTTTTAATTCAGACAAAATAACCAAGCCATTGTATCTTATAAATGATTTGAATGAAATTAAGAATATTCTGCAGAAAACATAGTGATTTTTGAAGGCAATTTAAAGATGAATTGAATGTCCTCCTCGTATTATATTAACCTGAGTTCAATTCATAATATTAAAACCTGATTTGCATAAATGTATAAAAATCAGTTGTTTGTCATTTCGACAGTTTCGGTAGCTATCGAAGGAAGTATGGGCGACGAGAAATCTAAGCAGGATGGGATTCCTCCTGGCGCCTCGTTCGGAATGACAGATTATATTTTAGAAAAGGTATAATAAATAAATGTATTATCAATCTGTTCTTAATGGTTTATAAAAAATGCCACTCAAGTTATTAATTTGTCTAACTTATTTCGACGTTTTGGGCTCCCGGCTCATGTTCTTTATATAAAGGAAAATAAATACTGGAATTTTTTACCAAAGTTTCAATTTGACTTATGTTTAAAGAACAGTTTTTAATTAATTCTTTATAAATTTCGGGGTTAACAACTTTCCTTCCCGTAAAAAACATAACATCATCATCTTTTGGAAAAAAAGATTTTTTATATTGATATAACCCATCACCATCCTTTCTTCCTCCTCCGAGCGCATAATATTTCATGCCATTTTTTAAACCCCATTTAATAACCTCAATTTTTAAAAAGTCATTGGGACGCAAGTCAAAATACTCACTTAATGTACCCCCCAAATAGGAATGCAACGTTTTTTCATTCACTATAATCAGTTCAGATGAAATGGGTTTATTGTCAAGGAAAATCAAAACAATCACAATTTTGTTTTGATTGTTTTTTATTAAATTGAAAAAATATTCTTTTTGGTAAAAATAATTTTCTGTTGCATTGTTTCGTTCCATTGTTTTTATATAAATGTCATAAAAACTATTTATTATATTTAAGGATATGTTATTGCTATATATTTCAGATTTCAAACCATTTGAATCTGCTTTTCTGTAATTATTCCTTACTTTCTGTTTAAAGTTATCCCATATACTATCAAAATCAGTCAATCTTCCTTTTACATTGTTTAGAGTTGGTATGATATTGCCTGTATAGTATTTATAATTAAATGTAAGGCTAAATCGAATAAACTCTGTGACGACGTTATTTTTTTTATACCAATTATCAACATGTTGCCAAAACAGTTTAATATCCTGGTCTTTGACAGTAGAATTAAATAATGGGCCGCTAAAACCATAAGGGGTCGCTGCGTCAAAATAAAGCGTTCCACTATCAAATAGTTCCGATTTGATATTTTTTAATATGATGGGCATTAAAATATGCGGTTTGTCATCTTTACTGAATAGCAAATAACTGAGAGGGTTCTGAGTGTTGTGATTACAGTATTCAAGGGAGTAAAATGTATTAAAGCCCTTGAATTTTTCAAGAATGCTATTATAATTCTCTATGTCTTCAGCTGTTTTAATGGTTTTGAATACAAAGTTGGAAGTTTTATCTGTATTTATACTCTCAATATGCCCTAAGTACTTATCAGAATTTTCTCTTTGTCTTCTTGATGTTGCAGGCACACCAAATACAACTTGGTTGTTGCCAAAAGATTTCAATACAAGTGCTGCCGCTCCAATAACCGTATTGTTTCCAATGTGAATGCCTTCAATAATTTTTGCGCCAAGGGAAACGGCACTACACTTGCCAATAGTAACATCTCCCCCAATGGTAACCCCCGGGGCGATGCTTGAAAAATTTCCAATTTTAGCTTCGTGATCTATAGAACTTTTGGTATTGATTATGGTTTGAATTCCAATTTTGGAATCGCTATTAATTACCACACCTGCCATAATTACGCTACCGTTTCCAATGGTTACATTTTTACCAATTACAGCATTTGGATGAATGGCGGATACGAATTGAAAATCATTGTATATAGCAATAATTTTGTTGTAAAGCTGCATTCTTGTGAAATTATCACCAATGGCAATTACCCCACCTATAATATTATTATCCTTAATTATATTTGGTATATCTTTCTCATTGCCTATAATAGAATAATCAAATACTTTGTCCCCAATATTTTTAAAGGAATCAATGAGTCCGAAAATCTCAAAATCCCCTTGTTTTTCAACTATATCGATGATTACTTTGGCATGGCCTGAGGCTCCTATAACTATTATTTTATCCATTGGCCGTTCCTTTAAATTCTGGCATGTTTACGCCTTCGTTAGTATTAATCCCTTCTGGATAGACTATCCTTTTCAATGTTAATAATATCATTTTTAAATCCCCTAAAAAAGATTGGTTATCAACATACCAAACATCATATCCAAATTTTTGTTCCCAAGATATGGCATTTCGTCCTTTTACTTGTGCCCAACCTGTAATACCAGGTTTAATGTGGTATCTAATTACAAATTTTTTACAAAATGATATGTTTTCCATTTATCAAAACCAATATCTTTAGTGTCTTCAATACCAAAAATAAGGTAATTATAGAAATTGAAAACTATTAAATGCATATTTATAACCAATAGTGTCCGAATATAATTTTTAAAACGGCCTGAACGGTGGATGGGGCATGGGCTAAAGGATTTTATTAAGAGGTACATATCAAATAACACCTCCCTAACCCTCCTCAAGGAGGGAATACACACCGCAAAGTTTATATGTCCCAAATAATTATCTATAAATCAATTTGTTAGTTAAAATAAAGTCTTGATTGTATATTCCAGAAGCGTAGCGAGTCCATAGTTGTTTAGTTTTTTTTCCTCAGAACATCCAATAGGGTTTCAACATTAGTATTGTCTACTGCCACATCTTTTGATGCTAAAACCTTATAAAACGTTTTGATTAAAATGTTCAAATCTGTTTTGAATGTTAAATTTTCAACATAATCCACATCTAATTTTAACTTCTCGTCCCAACTTATTTGATTTCTGCCATTAACTTGGGCCAACCCTGTTATACCTGGTTTTACAGAGTGTCTTTTTGCTTCTTTTTTTGTGTAATATGGTAAGTATTGGGGCAATAAAGGCCTAGGGCCGATTAATGACATGTCTCCATTTAAAATATTCAATAGTTGTGGTAGTTCATCGATAGATGTTTTTCTAACAAGTTTTCCAATTCCGGTTAAACGCTGGGTGTCAGGCAATAGTTTGCCGTCTTTATCCTTTTTATCGTTCATCGTTTTAAATTTTATGATACTAAATAATCTTTCATTTTTACCTGGACGGGTTTGAAAAAAGAAAGGTTTACCATTATTTGCTATGTATAATAATATTGTTGTTATAATTATTACAGGCAGTAAGATGATAATTGCTATTAAAGCTATAAAGTAGTCCAATAATGGTTTTATTGTGTTTTTGTATTTCATTTATTAAAACTTTTGAGACATTAAATTAGATTCAATGGATTTTATTAAATCCCCTATATTGTTCATATTCATTAAATCCATCAATTTAAATTTAATATTGAACGATCTTTCTATTTCTGTTATAATCATCATGTGTGTGATGGATTCCCAACCATCAACATCATCAGCAGTGGTTTTGGGAGTTAGTTTAAAATTTTGATGTTCAAGAACGCATACAAATGCGTCGTTAACCTTTGCTAAAATATCTTCTTTATTCATTGTTTTGGTTTCTTTTAAAAATATTTTTTAATTTTTTTCTATCAATTTTACCATTGGGGCTATGCGGAAATTCCTTAATGAACCTCAGATGCATTGGAACCATATAGTTAGGTAATTTTGTTTTTAAATAGTCAAGTATGGTCTTTGTCTGAAAAGGTTCAGATTCTATGGCTAAACCTAATTCGGCATTCCCAAGATCATTCACTATATCCAATGCAACCATATTTACTTTATGTGCACATATAAATTTTGCATGAAATTCAATTTCTGATAATTCTACACGGTACCCTCTTATTTTTACTTGAAAGTCAGATCTTCCAACATACAAATAATCTCCATCGGTATCTTTTATGCATAAATCACCTGTTTTATAATATCTTGTTTTTTTATTGTTTTCGTTTCTAACAAAAAAACTTTTCGAATTTTGCGACTCGTTTTTCCAATAACCTGGTGTTATTTGAGGACCTGCCAAGCATAATTCACCTTCTGTGTTAATATCTACTTCATTATTGTTGGGATCTACCAATAAATACCATGTGTCTTTTTGGGGCCTGCCGATGGCAACGATACCGTTGTGGTTTTTAACCTTTAATTCTTTATTATATGGATAAAAACCACTGTATACGGTAAACTCGGTTGGGCCATAATAATTGAAAATTTTACAGTTTGGAAGGCAATCACTCCACTCTTTGGCGATTTCTGTATGTAGTGCGCCACCTCCAAAACTGCAGTACCTAACAAAAGGCGCATTAATTTCATTAAAATAAGGTCGCAAATAATTTATAATGGACGGCACCATGGTTAGTACCGTTAGTTTTTGTTCGTTTATCAATTTAAAAATATGGAAATATTTGATTTTCCCTTTTGGAATGGTATAAATGCACGATCCAGATAGAAAAGGGAACAGATATGTAACTACCGAAAAATCAAAGGTTAGCTCAAACATTTGTAAACAACGGTCTGAAGGCATAAGATTAAAATCGGGCTCAGCATCAACAGCGCCCACTAATGCTTGAACATTATCAAAGGTTATAGGAACGCCTTTTGGTGTACCGGTAGTGCCGGAAGTAAAAAGAATGTAAGCTAAATCGTTGCCTAAGACTGGTTTTGGTTTTAAATTGATTTCAACGTTTACATTCGAAATAGTGTAAATTATGTTGTGATTGCCGTACTGTTTTGTATTAGATGAATCTAAGATATATTTTGTTTCGGTTGATTCAAATATTTGTAAGTTTCTTTCAATCGGGGTTTCAGGGTTTACCGGTATGTATGCTTTTCCTTCCAACCATAAAGCCAATATGCTTGCATAGGTTTCTAAATCATCATTCGTTACCAATCCAATTAATTTCTCAGATTCAGGAATTGATTTTTCTATCAGCAATCTAATTTTGGTAATTGTTAGGGCTAGATCCGCGTATGGGTAAAATGTATTATTTATGCACAATGCGTTTTTTGTCGCGTGGTTTTTTATAGCCTTTCCTAAGTCGTTAATAAATTTCACGTTCATTAATTTTTTAAACTAATAAAAATGTCCATCTCTTTGTAAAATAGTTCTATTCTCAAAATTGATGTTTACGTCATTATGAGCTAATGTTTTTCTTAATGCACGATGTGTAAAAATAGTGGTATTCCGTTTTCTAATGTTTTCTGCCAATCTCGTGTCATCGGTACAAATATATTTTCTTTTTAAAATCATCATATTTTCTATAAGCGCATCCACACATAGATCAAAATTACTATCGTCTTCAACTAAAAAATATTTCACATTACATTCATTGTAATATATTAAAAAGGATACAAACCCAATGATGACGTTATTTTTTAAAATTTTTAAATTATGGATTGCTATATTAGAGGCTACACCAGTTTCCAATGATGTATAAGGATTTTTAGGGCCCACAGGTGTTTGTGTATATTGTTGCCTGCTTATTTGCCAATTAACATATACCTTTGTTTTACTTATAAAATCATTTTCACATAATGGTTCTATAAAATGCCATGTTTGTTTGTCCAGCTCATTTAAATATTCATAATTTAAGTGTTGTGTTCTGGTTTTTAACTTATGTAAATTATATACTTGTAATGATTTGCTAACAAATTGATCTGCAATATTTAATATGGGCTTAAAAGGTTTTAAAAAACTAAATTTATTCACAAGTACTGATGGATCTGCACTAAAGAAAATGGTGTATCTATAATATGACGCAATGGTTTTAAAAGGCCTTTTTTTGTAAAAAGGAGCAGTATTAGCGGCAAAAAATTTAACAATAACTTGATTCTTTGCTAAACTTAATGCTTCGTTATAAATATAGGTTGACAAAACATTGCCATTATATTTGTTATGAATCCACCAATTAACCATCCAATATATTTTTTTACTTTCTTCTTCCTCATTATTTTGAACCTTGACCAAATCTGGAACCATATAAATGAAGCCTACAATTTTATTGTTTTCTTCAGCAACAACACCACAATAATCATCTTCGGCCATTCGATCATTGTTTACAAGCCAGCATACTTTACTTTTAGGGAAAGCAGTGGTTTGGTTATACCAATAGACATCATTGTCAAGATAATCCCGCAATACTTTTTTAGTAAGATGAATTATTTTTATGTCGTTCATAAAAATTCATTGTGTTTTTAAGGACACCGATTCCACTAAATCCCCAATGTTTTTCATAGTCCATAATTCATCCAGTTCAAATTCAATGTTAAATTGGTCTTCAATTTCAGAAATGATCATCATGTGGGTTGATGACTCCCAACCTTCAATATCTTTGGTTGTTGTGGTTAGGGATAATTGAAAACCATCATGCTCAAGTACCTCTTTAAATATTTGATTAATCTTTTCTAATATATTTTTATCCATATTTTTCCTCAATTTGTTTTGTAATTTCCTTCCTGTTTATTTTTCCATTCATATTTAACGGCAATGTATCAAAAAACATTGTTTTTGTAGGAATCATGTAGCTTGGTAAATTTGTTTTTAAATTATTTATCAGATGTTCTGTCTCAAACGGTTTACTTTCTATGGCCAATGCTACTTCTGTGTTATTGATTTTATTTTTAAAAATTACCGCAACAGCATTCCTATTAGGTATATTTTTTTTTGCGTAAAATTCAATTTCAGAAAGTTCTACTCTATAGCCCTGTACTTTTGCTTGAAAATCCGTTCTTCCCAAATAAATGATATCGCCTTCTGGATCTTTTTTGCATAGATCACCTGTTTTATAGTAACGTATTCGCTTATTGTTGCTGTGCAAGTAAAAAAACGCTTTTTTGTTTATTGCTTCATTTTGCCAATATCCAATCGTTAATTGTGGGCCGCTTAAGCATAATTCCCCTTCTTGATTATTGTTTAAGGGTGTGTTTTTTTCATCTACAATTATGGTTTCCGTTTGCGACATTTCTTTACCTATGCACAATATACCATGATACGATTTGTTTGGGCCATGGGGGTCAAAAACATAATTTGTGCAATATATGGTACATTCGGTCGGTCCATAAACATTGGCAATCGTCGCATTTGGCACACATTTGCTCCAAGCTTCCGCAATGTCTAAATGCAGGGCTTCCCCACAAAACATACTGTATTTTAAATGGGTAAGATTAATTTTTTTAAAGTAGGGGAGAAGCGCATGTAAAATAGAAGGCACCATTAATGAGAATGTTAGCTTGTAGCTTGACATCACTTTTAAAACCTCAAGGTATTTTATGTTGCTACTTCCAAGGGTATATACACAGGCCCCTTTTAGCAAAGGCGCCATATAGGAAACCACAGATAGATCAAAAGTCAAATCGAACATTTGAAGGCATCTGTCTGTTCGGTCTAAGGTGTAGTTCAAATCCCCAAAGGCCTGCATAAAATGGTTTAGATTTTTATGCGTGATTTGAACGCCTTTAGGGTTTCCGGTGGTTCCAGAGGTAAAGAAAATATACGCTAGTTGGTGTTCTGAATATTTTGAGATACTTGGGTTTGCTTTATTTGCAATTAATTTTTTTGAAGCTATAATTGAATATTCTTCATATTGTGTATTTTCCGAAGAATCTATAATAGCATGGATGTTGGACTGTTCAATGATATTTGAATTTCTGTTTTTTGGTGTTTCAGGATTAAGGGGAACATAAGCTTTTCCTTCTAGCCATAGGGCTATAATGGCGGCATAGGTTTCTAAATCGTTATTGGCAATTAAGCCAACATTATTATCATTTATATTAACATCGTTCTGGATGGCTTTTTGAATCTTGGCAATGCAAACAGAAAGCTCTTTGTAGGTATATAGGGTGTCTTCAATACAAAACGCAGGATTGTTTATATTGTTTTTTATTGAAGTTACCATTTGTTGCAAAATGTTCATTTAAAATATTTTAATTAATAGAACCTCCCGTCTCGATCTGTCAAGACAACATCATTTAGAGTGGTATCGATGGTTTTGTGAACTCTAGATTTTTTTTCTTTTTTGTATGTAAATAGGGTAATGTATTTTTTGTTTATCGCACTGCCCAACTTGGTATCGTCTGTAATTATGTAAGTTGCTTTATGTTTTAAACAGTGCTCTATTAGGGCATCAACGCAATGTTCATAGTGAGCATCGTCTTTAGACAAAAAATATTTCACATTAAATTCTATCATGTTGAACAGATATGAAATAAATCCAATAATTTGCTTGTCTTTTATAATTTTAAAAGTGTGTGCATGGATATTATCGCTAAAACCTGTAGTAGAGAATTTAAAATGAAAGCGTTTTGCAATAGGTGTTTGGGTATATTGTGAATTATCGATATGCCAATTAATGAACGCCTTTGTTTTTAAAGTGAAATCGTTCTTGCATCGGGGTTCTATAAATGTCCAAGTTTCATTATCTATCTCGTTCATATATTCATAATGTATATCAGGAGTTAAGCTTTTTTTGGTTTTATTGAAATTTATAGTATTTAACAATTTAACCAGTGTGCTGTTTAAAAGATCTATTATAAATTTAAAATACTTGATAAATGAAAATTTATTCGTTAAAACAGAGCTTTCTAACCGGAAGAAAATAGTATATCTCGTTTTTATATGGATGGTATTGAACTGTTTACTTAAAAAGGTTTCAGAATTTTCAGCATTTGATTCCATCAACACATTTTTATTTAACTTTTTTATCGCATGGCTAAATATATAAGACGAGACAATGGTTCCTTGGTAATTTTCTGCAATCCACCACTCGAACAACCAATTCATTTTTTTTTGTGTACCATCTTTTAAATTTATGATATCTGGAATAATCAGCAAATACGATATCATGTTATTGTTTTCCAAGCATAAGAAGGCACAATAATCATCAGGTTCTATTCGGTTGTTCCCCAAAAGCCACAACGCCTTGCTTTTAGGCATTAATATCCTTTCATTTTGCCAATATGTGTTTTTATCAATGGCATCAATTAGGTTGTTTTTTGTTAAATCTATTACTTTTAAGTTGGGGTTCATGGTCAATTTCCTGTAAATTACTAAAAAGTGTTTAAAACTAATGGCATCCAAATATATAATTATCTTCTGTAAAAATTCATGCTAAATTATTAAATTACTTGCTATCAATTTGAATATAAATATTGAATAAGCTTAAGTGTGGTTATAGAACTGGTTTAAGCGTTTTTCAATTGGCAAAATGAAATTTTAACTCACTTTTTGTCTTTTTTTTACTCCGTAGCTATGCTATGCAGTTCAAAAAAGCCTTCATTTGATCAAAAAATCTCTTCCCAATAGATCGGGATTTCGCTTCAATCAAAAAAGTTTAAACCAGTTCATCTAAATACATGGCAAAAATTGGTAACCATTCAGCCGAGTGAAAATTGGAGTGCGCATTAGGGGCGTTAGCCCTGTAGTCTTAGCAGCAAAATGAGCCA
>NZ_JBFVFE010000037.1:0-42269 GCF_052728615.1 Mariniflexile sp.
TTCATAAAAGCAAAAAATGGAACAGAATCGTCAAATTATGTCAAAATGCTGCATAATGGGAAATTTGTCGTACACCCTATAGTAACGACCCATCATAAAACTGGGAATTTTTTATTAGGGAATGTGTTTGTTGTTTTAAATTGGAAATTTTGTTTTCTTTTTCTTTAGCTTTTTTAAAAGCCCCATCGGTTAAGGACAGCGAATCTTCCACTTTAAAAATGCCCGTTTTCACTTTGTATGTTTTGGTGGTATCCAAATATTTAAGCATCAATGCTTGGGCTTTCTCCTGTACTTTATCAATAGAAAAATCCTTTTTGTGGTCGATGAGTTTGGTGGCTTTGGCAACTACCAATTTGCTGCTGTCTTTATCCAATTGAAAAAGTTCTCCTTTAAAATCTGAAAACTGAATGATTTTACTAGCAATTATGTGTTTGGACAGCGAGTCTAAACTGTAATTCGCTTTGTTGATATTCTTGCTGCTAACGTGCGATGCTTTTTCAATTTCAAAATCCAGACTTTTAAAATCGGCATAATCGGTAGCACGATAAAAAATGTTGTATTTGGTAAGGATAAAATCGTAATTCTCATTGATTTTTGAACGTACTTTGGCTATAATGGCATCGGCATCCAGCTTTTTGTTACTGATGTAAACTTCCCTTAATTGATTGACCGATTCTTCTAAGGCAATAACGAAATTAGCTGTTTTTATGGCATCCACATTAAGTGTTTTGCTTTTGTAGCCCATGCAGGAAATGGTAATGTTATACAAATTCCCATCTTCAGTATGCAAATTAAAATAGCCTTCTTCATTGGAAATCACGCCACTGTATTCGCCCGTTTTTATGGTTGCGAACGGGATGGGGCTTTTAGTGTTTTTGTCTATGATTTTAGCAGTGATATGTTGCGAAAAACCTAAAGTGCTACATAGAAAAAATAAAAAAAATATAAATGATTTAATCATAAAGGATGGTTTCTAAAAAGGCAGACGATTTATTGATGCATTTGTTACAAATATAAATGAATAGATATGTTAAGCCATATACTTAAAATAATTAATGAATTAACTACATTTGCACTCGCAAATCATAGAATTCCGCTTTTGCGGAATGAAAAAAATAAATATTAATTTAATAATGACCCATAAAGACTCCCTTTCCTTAGGAAAGGGTCGGGGATAGGAATGAAAGCAGGTATTGTAGGATTGCCAAACGTAGGGAAATCGACCTTATTCAATTGTTTGTCCAATGCCAAAGCGCAAAGTGCCAACTTTCCGTTTTGTACCATCGAACCCAATATTGGTGTGGTAAATGTGCCGGACTCGCGATTGGAAATGTTGGAAAAATTGGTAAAGCCGGTTCGCGTGCAACCCGCAACCGTAGAGATTGTTGATATTGCAGGCTTGGTAAAAGGCGCCAGTAAAGGCGAAGGTTTGGGCAATCAGTTTTTGGCAAATATTAGGGAAACCGATGCTATTTTACATGTGTTGCGCTGTTTTGATAACGACAATATTATACATGTTGATGGGCATGTAAACCCCATTCGGGATAAGGAAACCATCGATATGGAACTACAGCTAAAAGACTTGGAAACCGTTGACAAAAAGCTTGAAAAAGTAAAACGTGCCGCTAAAACAGGTAATAAAGAAGCACAGAAAGAAGAAGCGGTTTTATTGAAAATAAAAGAAAATTTAGAAGCTGGAATTTCAATTAGAGCTTTAGAGTTTAGTGAAGATGATTATGAGGATTTTGTAAAACCATCGCAATTTATTACCGAAAAACCTGTGATGTATGTATGCAATGTAGATGAAGGGTCTGCTGTTTCAGGAAACAACTATGTGGACTTGGTGAAAGAAGCTGTAAAAGATGAAAATGCAGAAGTTTTGGTATTGGCAATTGGAACAGAAGCTGATATTAATGAATTGGACGATTACGAGGAACGCCAACTGTTTTTACAGGATATAGGATTGGACGAACCAGGTTCAGCGAAATTGATACGCTCTGCATATAAGCTGTTAAAACAACAAACCTATTTTACCGCAGGGGTTAAGGAAGTGCGTGCATGGACCATTGATATAGGTGCCACCGCACCCCAAGCGGCCGGCGTGATCCATACCGATTTTGAAAAAGGGTTTATTAGAGCCGAAGTGATTGCCTATGACGACTACGTTTCTTTTGGTAGTGAGGCCAAAGTAAAAGAAGCCGGTAAAATGCGCGTTGAAGGAAAAAGCTATATCGTTAAAGATGGCGATATTATGCATTTCCTTTTTAATGTTTAAGGATGTGCTACTTGGCACATACTTAGTTTATCGATAAAAAGCACATTTTTAATTTTTTTTATATAATTTTTAGCGGTTAAGACAAATAATTGTAAGTAAATTTATATTTTTGAAATTGTATTTTACTGTTAATATTTTCAAAATATAATTTATGATGCCTCAAATTAAAATCGATACCGTTATCAAAGCAGACATAAAATCCTGCTTTAATATTGCTAGAAATATTGATATCCATCAAGAGTCATTAAGGGGTTCAGGTAAAATTGCCATTGCCGGAAGAACTTCAGGTTTAATTGAATTAAGCGAAACGGTTACGTGGGAAGCCAATCATTTTGGGTTAGTTCAACATTTAACTTCCAAAATCACGGAATATGAATATCCAAATTATTTTGTGGACGAAATGGTTTCTGGAGCGTTCAAATCTTTTCGACACGAGCATCATTTCAAAAGAAATGATAAGAAAACAGTCATGACCGATGTTTTTTATTTTGAATTACCGTATGGAACTTTAGGAAAATTAGCTAACTGGCTATTCTTGAAAAAGTATATGAGGAATCTTCTGCAAACAAGAAATAGTTATTTAAAGGAGCTTGCGGAATCAATTTAATGTGATTTTGAATATGGCTTTGAAAACAAGTTGTTTAATATTTTTATCTGGACATCGTAATTCGCTCCGGTTTTAAAATACTTACAAGTTTTCGCCTGTTTATATTCGCCCCATGCAATCAAAAAACAAGTTTATTTCTGGTATTTTAATAGGGATTTTGGGCATTGTCCTATTTTCCTCTAAAGCCGTTATGGTAAAACTGGCATATCAATACCAAGTGGATGCCTTGACCCTTTTGTTATTGCGCATGCTGTTTTCATTTCCTTTTTATGTGGCTATAGCTCTTATTTATAGTAGAAAGCAAAACCCACAAGTGGTGGTAAAAAGCGATTACTATTGGCTGCTGGTTTTTGGTGTGGTTGGCTATTATTTAGCAAGTTATTTCGATTTTGTTGGCTTGGTTTACATCAAAGCGAGTTTAGAGCGCATCATCTTGTTTTTATATCCCACCATCATCATTGTTTTCAATAGGTTGTTTTTTAAAAAACCCATCAATCCAACACAAGCACTGGCTATTTTTTTAACGTACATTGGTATTGTGATTACCTTTTGGGGCGAGGTTGTTATCTCTGGAAACGACACCTATATTGGTGGACTTTTCATTCTGCTTTGTGCCATCGCCTATGCATCGTATATAGTGGGCAGCGGTTGGCTCATACCAAAATTTGGCGTGGTAAAATTCACGTCGTATGTCATGATAGTTTCATGTTTTGCTGTATTTGTCCATTTCGGCTTATTTTCAAAAGTTGATATTTTTAACCTGCATTGGGAAGTGTATCTGTTAGGGTTTTTAATCGCTATTTTTGCTACTGTTATTCCATCCTTTTTGGTGTCCGAATCCATAAATCGCATCAATTCCTCAAATTTTGCCGTCATAGCTGGTTTCGGCCCTATTTCAACCATTATTTTGGCTGGAATTTTTTTAAATGAAGTGCTTACTTTATTGCAATTATTTGGTGCGTTGGTGGTAATTTTTGGTATCTTGCTAGTGTCTTTAAAAAAGAAGAATTAGTCAGCAATTTCATAAAAATATACTATTTAGATGAGATGCTTACTGAGTAGAACTTAAGAACAATAACATCTAGGGTCTTGTTTTAACGAACTTGCGTATAAATGAAAAATAAGCTAAATTTGAAATATGGAAATAAATATTCAAAATGCTAAAATTGACTTAATTCAATGGTTGACAACACTAGAAGATAGTTCTATAATTAAAAAAATCATGGAATTAAGAAATACTGAAAATGAAGATTGGTGGGATAAGATATCTGATGCTGAAAAAGAATCCATAGAATTAGGACTTAAAGATGCAGATAATGGAAATTTGAAACCTCACTCTGAAGCAAAAAAAATATATGGAAAGTGGTTATAAAATTCTTTGGACAGATCACGCTCTAAAGGAATTATATGAAACATACCAATATTTGGAATTATATTTTACTGAACGTGAACTAAAAAAGCTTTCTTCCGAGCTTGATAGAACACTTAGATTAATTTCACAAAATCCTTATCTTTTTCCAATGTCTGAATTAAATGGTGTGAGAGGAGTTGTCATTAAAAAATTCAATACGTTGTATTATCGAGAGTACCAGAACTCCATTCAAATACTTTCATTTTTTTCAAATCGACAAAATCCTAACCAAATAAAAATTTAAAAAAGAATGCGAAGTCCTTCATATATAAGAATAGCAAATAAAAACAATAGATTGTTTAACCATATTGTTAATTACTTTGTGTAAAGGCAGTTTCTTTTTTTAAAGGGTTGTATTATATTAGCGTCCAATCACAAAATCCTACGACATTCCATGGCAGAAATAACCAATTACACTGAAGACAATATACGTTCATTAGACTGGAAAGAGCATATAAGAATGCGGCCAGGGATGTATATTGGCAAGCTGGGTGATGGGTCATCTCCAGATGATGGTATCTACATTCTGCTAAAAGAGGTGTTGGACAACTCCATTGACGAGTACGTGATGGGCGCTGGGAAAACCATCGAAATATCCATTCAAGGGAATAAGGTAAGTGTGCGCGATTTCGGTCGGGGCATTCCTCTTGGAAAAGTGGTGGACGTCGTTTCCAAAATGAACACCGGAGGAAAGTACGATTCCAAAGCCTTTAAAAAATCGGTAGGTTTAAATGGCGTTGGTACTAAGGCGGTCAATGCCTTGTCATCATTCTTTAGAGTGGAATCCAATCGTGATAATAAATCCGCTTCCGCAGAATTTGAGCAAGGTAATTTAATCAACCAGGATTTATTGGACGATTCAACACGCCGAAAAGGAACCAAAGTGTCGTTTGTACCCGATGATACTATTTTCAAAAACTACAAGTATAGAAACGAGTACATTGTTAAAATGCTTAAAAATTATGTGTACCTAAACCCAGGTTTAACCATCGTTTTTAATGGTGAAAAGTATTTTAGCGAACACGGCCTGAAAGATTTATTGTCAGAAAACATCAACGAATCTGATAGAACTTACCCCATTATCCATTTGCGGGGAGAAGACATTGAAGTAGCCATTACACACAGTAAAACACAATATAGCGAAGAGTACCACTCTTTTGTAAACGGACAGAATACCACACAAGGAGGGTCGCATTTGAATGCGTTTAGGGAAGCACTCGTTAAAACCATTCGTGAGTTTTATGGTAAGAATTACGACCCATCGGACATTAGAAAATCCATTGTAAGCGCCGTTGCCATTAAAGTGATGGAACCCGTTTTTGAAAGTCAGACCAAAACCAAATTGGGTTCTACCGATATGGGTGGCGAGTTGCCGACCGTAAGAACCTATATCAACGATTTTTTAAAGACTTACTTAGACAATTATTTGCACAAAAACCCCGATACGGCTGAAAAGATCCAACGTAAAATTCTTCAGGCAGAACGCGAACGTAAAGAACTTTCCGGCATTCGGAAATTAGCTAAAGACCGTGCAAAATCCGCCAGTCTCCACAATAAAAAATTACGCGATTGCAGGGTACATTTTGGCGATACCAAAAACGATCGGAGTTTGGAATCCACCCTATTTATTACCGAGGGCGATTCGGCTTCCGGTAGCATCACCAAATCACGCGATGTAAACACCCAAGCGGTTTTCAGTTTAAAAGGAAAACCATTGAATTGTTATGGGTTGAGCAAGAAAATTGTTTACGAAAACGAAGAATTCAACTTATTGCAAGCCGCTTTAAATATTGAAGAAACATTAGAGGACTTGCGCTATAATAACGTGGTTATTGCTACCGATGCCGATGTGGATGGGATGCATATCAGGTTGTTGCTGATCACATTTTTTCTTCAATTTTTCCCAGAAGTGATAAAAGAAGGGCATTTGTATATTTTGCAAACGCCTTTGTTCCGTGTCCGAAATAAAAAGGAAACCATTTATTGCTATTCTGAAGAAGAGCGAAGAAATGCCATAGAAAAGTTAAAACCAAAACCCGAAATCACCCGATTTAAAGGACTTGGGGAAATTTCCCCTGATGAATTTGTACATTTTATTGGTGAAAACATTCGATTGGATCCGGTTATGTTGGATGATAATATGTCCATTGAAGATTTACTGTCATTCTACATGGGCAAAAACACGCCAACACGTCAAGAATTCATCATCGATAATCTGAAAGTGGAAATGGATTTGATTGAAGAAGAAAAATTCAATTAAAACAGAAAAAATTAAGTAAATGACAAAAATTTATTAACATCGAACTGAGGGCAAACGTATGAGAAAAAACAACCGCATATCCGCAAATTTTTTAATTAATTTTGATTGTGGATAGACCGCTTCAAGCGGAATTTGCGCAAATTTATTCATCAACTATTAATAAAATATAAATTTTAAAGAAAAAATTTGCGAATTTGCGGTAAATAAACTTCATGCGTTGCTTGACATCGAATTATTAAAAAAAGCTCCTTAAATAATTCCTCCCCTTTTTTTCAAGGGGAGAGCCTGTACCGAATTTATTTCGGTATGCCGATAGGTGGAGGGGTCAACTTTAATAGTTATTTTTATGATATAAGATTATTTTTGCCATGTACTAAATAAAAAAACTGAATATATTAAAAACCAAATAACACGATTATGTTATACAATAATGATAAAAAAGTGAAGCGCAGTTATTCATTTTTATTAGAACCTAAAAGCAGCGAACACTTGAAAAAAAATCAAACAAAAGGGCAACATATTATCACCAAGCTACAAAAAAAACATAAGTAATTAATGATTGAAGAAGGTGACGATTTAATTAACGGACAACAAGAGCCAAAAGAAACCATTACCCGCATTACGGGAATGTATAAGGATTGGTTTTTAGATTACGCATCGTACGTTATATTAGAACGTGCTGTTCCTGCTATTGAGGACGGTTTTAAACCCGTGCAACGCCGTATTATGCATTCCATGAAGGATTTGGATGATGGCCGTTACAGTAAAGTTGCCAATATTGTTGGCCATACCATGCAGTACCATCCACATGGCGACGCCAGTATTGCCGATGCCATGGTACAAATTGGGCAGAAAGATTTGTTGATTGATACCCAAGGAAACTGGGGAAACATTCTTACTGGCGATAGTGCCGCTGCGTCTCGTTACATAGAAGCGCGCTTGTCAAAGTTTGCGTTGGATGTTGTTTACAATCCTAAAATAACCGAATGGCAAGCATCTTATGATGGGCGTAGAAAGGAACCCGTTAACTTACCGGTTATGTTTCCGTTGTTGTTGGCACAAGGTGGCGAAGGGATTGCGGTTGGTTTATCAACAAAAATATTACCGCATAATTTTATAGAACTTATTGATGCTTCCATAAAACATTTGCAAGGAAAACGCTTTCTTATTTTACCCGATTTCCCCACTGCTGGTATTGCCGATTTTTCCAATTATAATGATGGTTTGCGAGGGGGACGTGTACGTGTGCGTGCCAAAATATCGCAACTGGATAAAAACACCTTGGTGATTACCGAAATTCCGTTTGGAACGACCACCTCGTCGCTTATCGATTCGGTTTTGAAAGCCAATGAAAAAGGTAAAATTAAGATTAAAAAGATTGAGGACAACACCGCTGCCGAGGTTGAAATTCTAATTCATCTACCTTCAGGGTTGTCACCCGATAAAACCATCGATGCGCTGTATGCTTTTACAAGTTGTGAGTCGTCCATCTCACCATTGGGTTGTGTTATTGAAGACAACAAACCGCTTTTTGTTGGGGTTACCGAAATGTTACGTCGCTCTACCGACAATACTGTTCAGCTTTTAAAACAGGAACTTGAAATACGGTTGGATGAGTTTGAAGAGCAATGGCACTTTGCAAGTTTGGAACGTATTTTTATTGAGAATAGAATCTATCGCGATATTGAGGAAGAAGAAACTTGGGAAGGGGTTATTAGCGCGATTGATAAAGGCTTGAAACCATACATTCAACATTTAAAACGCGCCATTACCGTAGAAGATATTGAGCGTTTGACCGAAATTAGGATTAAACGTATTTCGAAATTTGATATTGATAAAGCACAACAAAAAATTGATGCTCTAGAAGATCAAATTGCTGAAGTAAAACACCATTTATTACATCTTATAGAATATGCCATCACCTTTTTTACAAGACTTAAAAAGGACTATGGCTCAGGACGTGAACGAAAAACAGAAATCCGCACTTTTGATGATGTAGATGCTACCAAAGTGGTTATTAGAAACACCAAACTGTATGTAAATAGGGAAGAAGGCTTTGTTGGTACATCTTTGCGAAAAGACGAATACGTTTGCGATTGTAGCGATATAGACGATATTATCGTGTTTACCAAAGAAGGTAAAATGATGATAACCAAAGTAGATTCCAAAACCTTTATCGGTAAAGACATCATTAATGTGGAGGTTTTCGATAAAAAGGATAACCGAACCATTTACAACATGATTTACCGTGATGGTAAGAGCGGGCCATCGTATATAAAACGGTTTGCCGTAACCAGTATAACCCGCGATAAGGAGTACGATTTAACCAATGGCAGCAAAGGATCGGTAGTTTTGTATTTTTCGGCAAATCCCAATGGAGAGGCAGAGGTAGTAACCATACTGCTTCGACAAGCAGGAAGTATTAAAAAACTGAAATGGGATATCGATTTTGCCGATACAATAATAAAAGGTCGAAATTCCAAAGGGAATCTGGTAACCAAATATTCCATTAAAAAAGTGGAGTTGAAGGAGAAAGGAATTTCTACTTTAAAACCACGTAAAATTTGGTTTGATGATGCGGTACAACGTTTGAATGTAGATGGCAGGGGCGAGTTGGTTGGCGAGTTTCGAGGTGAAGACCGCATACTCATCATCAATCAAAAAGGAATGGTAAAAACCATCATACCGGAAATTACCACGCATTTTGATAATGATATGATAGTGATGGAAAAATGGATTCCTAAAAAACCCATTTCAGCCATTTATTTTGATGGTGAAAAGGAAAAATATTTTGTAAAGCGCTTTGTTATTGAAAACGAAAATAAGGAAGAAAGCTTTATCACCAGTCATGAAAAATCACATTTGGAAATCGTGTCAACCGATTGGATTCCCATGGCGGAAGTTGAGTTTACCAAAGAACGTGGTAAGGAACGAAAAGATAACTTGCTTGTAAATTTAGAGGAGTTCATTTCCGTAAAAGGCATTACCGCTTTAGGAAACCAATTGACCAAAGATAAAGTAAATCAAATAAATTTGTTGGAACCGCTTCCTTATGAAGCACCTGAAGAAGTGCACGCGGAGGATTTGGAAGTGATTGATGAAGAAGATGTGTCTTTAAATTCGGATGAAAATACCCATGTTGATACCAAAAATGCAAAGGCTTCCGATTCTAAAAGTGATGACGATAAAGGTCAGACCAAACTATTTTGATTTTGTATTTATCTGATTTTCAAACTTAAATGAATTTATTTTACTTAAAATAAAAGTTTATGTAATACATTAGTAAAAAATAAACTATGAAAAACCAGATTTTTTTAATATTGCTATTTTTGTTTTTGGCTTCGTGCACCGAAGATGCTGCCCCAAAAATCAATCCGCCGTTAACATATTTAGAAAAATTGGATGAACCTTATGGCACCGATGATCTTCAAAAAATGGATGTGTATTTACCAGAAAATAGACAGGTCGATATAACAAAAGTCATCATGGTTATTCACGGTGGCGGTTGGTCTGTTGGTAACAAAGGAGATCTAAATCCTTTAGTGAAAAGGTTAAAAGCCCATTGGCCCGGAGCTGCCATTGTGAATATAAATTACCGTTTAGCTTTGCCTAATTCCAATCATCATCCTACACAAATAAACGATATTCAAAAAGCTTTACAGTTTTTAAGAAGTAAAAAAAACGAATATCAAATTTCTAACAATTTCGCTCTTGTTGGGCATAGCGCAGGAGCGCATTTAGCATTGCTGTACACTTACCATTTTAATACTGACAATGATGTAAAATGTGTTGCAGATATGGCAGGACCAGCACAAATAAAGGATTATGAGTGGAACAAAACCATGGCACCTGTATTTACCCAATTTATGGGGTTTCCTTTAAATGCGGAAAATACCACAGCCTATTCAGAAGCAAGCCCTTGGTATTGGATAGATTCCAACACTAAGCCAACTATTGTTTTTCATGGAGAAATTGACGTTATTGTGCCCATTTACCAATCCAATTGGTTGGTAGGCAAACTAAATGAAAATAAGGTTGCAAACCAATATAAAAAGTATCCATGGGAAGGTCATGATTTTAATAGCACAAATTTGAATGATTGTGCTTTAAAAATGGTTTCCTTTTTTAAGGAACATATGTGAAGATTATATTTTCTTAAAATTATAATACTTGAAAAATGATTCATAGCGAAAACGCAATGGCGACGTTTAAATGAAACTATTTAAGTTCGTTTCAATTGCTTACGTATTTTTTCAATGGCAGATTCTATTGATTTTTCAGGCTCAATAATATTGTACTCGCCCCAAAACTTAGGGTCAGAAAAACCAGAAGCCTCATCGGTCAAAATAGTGGTGGGCCTTATCATTTTATCCCGTGTTCTGGCTATTTCATTCGAATTGTTTATGGTCCAATCAGTAATTGCCATTTCGCTATTTAAAGTATAAACACTGTTAAATAGTTTTCCTTCCCAATTTACCTTAAAGGTCAATAATATATTGCTGTAAGCATAATGCCATTTGCCATTTTTGGTGCGGTAATTAACGCGGTAAGTGGCCTCGGTAGGATAAACATCCACTTTTCTGGGTTTTTTACGAATGTACATTTGACTCGATAATTCCTTGTTTTCTACGTTTAGGCTATAAACCGCATTGGTAAGTGCCAGGGTTTTGGAGTCTATATAAAGTTTTCCGTAATATAAGGGAATGTTGACATTAGGCTTTTGCTTAAAATTGATAACATACACCATGTTGTCACTTATTTTGGTAGAAGGGTCAAAACTGAATTCATACAAAGGCATGTCTTCCGGGGTAAATATATATTCAGGATATTTAATAATATCGGTATATAAGTTGGAAAACGGCCCCCCTTGCAGCTTTACGGCAAGTGTGTCCAATCTATTGTAATCCGTGCTTTTTCTAGCTTTTATAAGTTCAATGGCATCCTTTCTCACACTGGTGTAGGGTGCTTTATGAATTTGAACAACAGCCTCAGACAAAGACGCATTTTTCCGTCTTTTTTTAATGGTTTCCCTATAAAAAGCGGTCATAACCGTGTTGTCATTATTGTAAACAGCACTTTTATTGTTCAATGTTAATTTTAAAAGGGTTTCAGCATCTTTGTAGGTAGCAATTTCAACTTCATTCAATTCCGTAATGGCAGGTATCAATGTGATTTTAGAATTGTTGTTCAGAGCCGACAATTCCAACTCTTTTTTTTGATACCCTAAATGGGTAACGATTAAAGTTTCTTTTAACAAGGAATCCGGTATTTTTAGAGCAAATTCACCATCGGAATTGGTAATAGTGCCAATATTGGTGGTATTGATAACCAAATCGGCAAATATTAAAGCATCATTGGTTTTACTGTCCACTACCTTTCCTTTAAGTTCCTTAAACGAATGTGTGGTTTGCGCATAAGTAGAGATACTAAATGTAACTAGTAAACACACTGCCGCAACGAATAAAAAGCCTGTTTTTTTCATAATATTTTTTTTAGCAGATTTTGCCTTTAAAAGATACGGAAAAACGATTAAAAATCAATGCGTTTTAAGGAATATTTAATAATAAAACCTTGTTTTTTAGTGTTTTATATTTGTTGTGTTTTCTTGATGAATTGTTTATCGTTTAAAGTTCTTACAAAAGCAGCGAAACTTGCATGTTCTTCTTTAGCAAGGTTTGATGCGTCAAAAGACAAAGGTATTTAGACTATGGAGCTAAGCTTTTTTATGGTGCCTAAGCATTCTTAACGAATTTTTTTGGTTTCAAAAATCAGAATAACTGTATCTTTACATTTTAATTTTACGTTTTATATGCCAACCGATTGTATTTCATTTAAAAAAACAGGATACTTTTCTACACTGATCTGTGATTATTTAGATGAAAAACCCGAACTGCAACCTTTTTACAACCGATTTCCTAAACTTGATAATTTCAAAGCGCAGATAGACGAAAAAGCACAGTCTTTTAACCTAGAGTCGAGAACTATTTTAGTTGAAAGTTTAAAAAAACAATACCAACATATTGAAGCTTCGGAATTGACCATTCAAAATATAGATGCGTTAGAGCACAAAAACACCTTCACCATCACAACGGGTCACCAACTCAATTTATTTACGGGGCCACTTTATTTTCTGTATAAAATTGTTTCGACCATTAATCTTTCAAAAGAATTAAAAACGACCTACCCAGAATATAATTTCGTGCCTATTTATTGGATGGCAACCGAAGACCATGATTTTGAGGAAATCAATTATTTTAACTTTAAAGGGAAAAAGTTCCATTGGAACAAAGAGGCGCATGGCCCCGTTGGGGAATTATCAACCGATGGATTGGAGGCTGTTTTTAATTTGTTTTCCAAGGAATTGGGAACAAGCAACAATGCCGAATATTTAAGAGCACTTTTTGAAAACGCCTATTTAAAACATCCTAATTTAACGGGCGCCACCCAGTTTTTAGCAAACGAATTGTTTAAAGACTATGGTTTGGTTATTATCGATGCCCAAGATGCGGTGTTAAAAAAACAATTCATTCCTTTTATGGAAGACGAATTGTGCAATCAAACATCTTTTGGGTCAGTTACCAAAACCAATGAAGCACTTTCTGGGGCGTATGGTATTCAGGTAAATCCTAGAGAGATCAATTTATTTTATTTGAATGAAAGTTTAAGGGAACGTATTGTTCTTGATCCCGATAGCTATCGGGATGATTTGTATAAAGTAATTAACACAGATATTTCTTGGACTAAAACAGAGATACTAAAAGAAGTTTTAGAACACGCTGAACGGTTTTCACCCAATGTGATTATGCGTCCGTTGTACCAAGAAGTTATTTTACCAAACCTTTGCTATATTGGCGGTGGCGGAGAATTGGCCTATTGGTTTCAATTAAAACAGTTTTTCAATAAAGTTGAAGTGCCGTTCCCGATCTTGTTGTTACGAAATTCGGTGTTGATTCAATCTGAAAGCCAAAATAGAAAGCTTCAAAAGTTACATATTTCAAATGACGATCTGTTTTTAAAGCGCAATGCGTTCATCAATCAAAAAGTACGGGAAATTTCAAACATCAACATTGATTTTTCAGAACAAAAAGAGGTCTTAAAAAAGCAATTTGATGATTTATATAAACTAGCGGAGCAAACCGATAAATCGTTTTTGGGAGCAGTAAAAGCGCAAGAAGTTAAGCAATTAAAAGGTTTGGATACTTTGGAAAAACGATTGCTCAATGCGCAAAAGCGCAAATTATCTGACGTTATTTCAAGAATGACCGATCTGCAAAACGAATTGTTCCCCAACCAAAGTCTGCAAGAACGAAATACCAATTTTTCGGAGTTTTATTTGGAATATGGCGAGCAATTAATACCGCAACTCATAAAGAATTTAGAACCTTTGAAAGGGGCGTTTTTAATATTAAATTTTTAATTATATGATAAGCCCAAATCATTAAAAAGAAACACCTTAATAATTCCTCCCCTTTTTTTAAGGGGAGGTGCCGATAGGCGGAGGGGTTGAATGAACTAAAATCAAATTTTAAAAAATGCATAAGGCAGATATTGAATTGGTCGAAATGTCTATGGATGTCATGAAATATGCTATTGATAGATTATCTTCAAAAAAAAGTAAAATAGGAAAGCCTAAAAGCGAAGAAGAACTTAAAGCTTTAGTTGGTGAAACGATTACCGAAAAAGGTATTGGTGGCGAAGTAGCTTTTAATCTTTGGAAAAAGCATTTAATGAAAGCCAACGTGTCCATTGACCATCCGCGGCATTTGGCATTTGTGCCTGCATCGCCTACCCGTGCCGCCATTATGTTCGATTTGGTAACATCGGCTTCCTGCATTCACGGCGCCTATTGGATGGAAGGTGCCGGCGGTATTTTTTGCGAAAATGAAGCCATGAAATGGATCGTTTCTTTAACAGGTTTGCCAGTAGGTGCTTTTGGGGTGTTTACCAGTGGCGGAACCGCAGCCAATTTATCGGCTATGGTTACAGCACGCGAGCATTGGCGGGAAAATGACATTTATAAAGGTGAAAAAGGACTTATAATAACATCCATTGGTGCCCATTCTTCCATTAAAGCCATGGCAAAAGTGATTGATGTCGATGTGCTTTTGGTGGACACGGAAGATAAATTATTGGGTACGGAGTTGCAAAAAACAATTGATGGTTTAGCCAAAGAACAACGAAAACGATTATTTGCTGTTGTGGGAACAGGTGGAACCACCAATGCGGGTATTATTGATGATTTGGAAGGCATCGCTTCTATTTGCGAAAAAGAAGACCTCTGGTTTCATGTGGATGCAGCTTATGGCGGTGGTGCATTGGTGGCCGATTCGGTAAGGCATTTGTTCAATGGCATTGAAAAAGCCGACAGTATTACCATCGACCCGCATAAATGGATGTTTTCTCCTTATGATTGTGGCGCTGTTATCTATAAAAAGCCCGAACTGGCTAAAAAAGCGCATGCACAACAAGGCTCTTATTTGGATATTTTTAAAGATGAAGGCGCACATGGTTTTAATCCAACCGATTACCAAATACAATTAACACGTCGTGTTCGTGGGTTGCCTTTATGGTTTTCATTGGCAATGCATGGCACAAAACGCTATAAACAAGCGGTTGAACGGGGTATTGAGTTGGCACAGATAGCTGGTAAATTAATTGAAGAAAATCCGCATGTGGCGTTGGTTAGAGCACCAAGTTTATCGTGTGTGTTATATAGAAGAATAGGGTGGAAGCCTGAAGATTACACGCATTGGACCTATGAAAACCATAAAAAAGGCTTTGCTTTGGTAACTCCAACCAAATGGAAACAAGGAAACACCTATGAAACCGTTTCCCGTTTTTGCTTCATCAATCCAGATACCACAAAAAAAGACATTCAATTGATTTTGGATTCGATGCGATAAAATTTAATCAAAAAATCGTAAATCGTAAATCGTAATTATAAAATCATTCCTATTTTTGCGCATGCAACATGACAAGGTACTTATTTTAGACTTCGGATCGCAATACACACAACTTATTGCCCGTAGAGTTAGGGAACTCAATATTTATTCCGAAATTCATCCGTTCAACAAAATTCCAACAGACATCCACGAGTATAAAGCGGTTATACTTTCTGGAAGTCCGTTTTCTGTAAGGGGCGAACACGCTTTGCATCCCGATTTAACTGAAATTCGCGGTAAAAAACCACTTTTGGCAGTGTGCTACGGGGCACAATATTTAGCGCATTTTTCTGGAGGAAATGTGGCACCTTCAAATACAAGGGAGTATGGACGTGCCAATTTATCGTTCATTAAAAGCAACGAACCTTTTTTTGCTCATATCCATACCGGAAGCCAGGTTTGGATGAGCCATAGCGATACCATTAAAGAATTACCAACCAATGGGGTGTTGATAGGAAGTACGCATGACGTAACCAATGCAGCCTATAGAATTGATGGTGAGGAAACATACGCCATTCAATTCCATCCAGAAGTTTATCATTCAACTGATGGAAAACAGGTGTTGGAAAACTTTTTGGTAAGTATTGCAGGTCTTCATCAAGACTGGACACCCGATTCTTTTGTTGAAGAAACCGTTGATGCCATAAAAGAAAAAGTAGGGAACGATAAAGTGGTTTTAGGCTTGTCTGGTGGCGTAGATTCTACCGTGGCGGCGGTGTTATTGAATAAAGCCATTGGTAAAAACCTGTATTGTATTTTTGTGAATAACGGTTTGCTGCGTAAAAACGAATTTGAAAGTGTATTAAACCAATACAAGGGCATGGGGCTTAACGTAAAAGGCGTGGATGCTTCCAAACGTTTTTTGGATGCTTTGGCGGGCATTGAAGACCCAGAGTTAAAACGCAAAGCCATTGGCAACTCTTTTATTGAAGTATTTGATGATGAAGCGCACCAGCTTACGGACGTAAAATGGTTGGCTCAAGGGACTATTTATCCAGATGTTATTGAAAGCGTTTCGGCAACTGGCGGACCATCGGCAACCATAAAAAGCCACCACAACGTTGGGGGTTTGCCCGATTTTATGAAACTTAAAATTGTAGAGCCTTTGCGTGCCATTTTTAAGGATGAAGTGAGACGTGTGGGCGCTACTTTGGGCATTGACCCTGAACTATTGGGGCGCCACCCATTTCCAGGTCCCGGATTGGGCATTCGGATTTTGGGCGATATCACTGCCGAAAAAGTACGGATTCTTCAAGAAGTGGATGCTATTTTTATTAATGGTTTAAAAGAATGGGGACTTTATGATAAAGTGTGGCAAGCAGGAGCTATGTTGCTGCCTGTAAACAGTGTTGGCGTTATGGGCGATGAGCGTACTTATGAAAAATGTGTGGCACTTAGGGCGGTGGAGAGTACCGATGGTATGACTGCCGATTGGGTAAATTTACCCTATGCGTTCCTTCAAAAAACATCAAACGATATTATTAATAAAGTAAAAGGCGTCAATAGAGTGGTTTACGACATCAGTTCAAAACCACCGGCAACTATTGAGTGGGAATAGAATTCCTGCGAAAGCAGGAATCTCAAAGAGAATAAGATAGTGCAAACACTTTTTGAAACGGAAAAACCTCTGTGCAACTCCGTGTAAAACTTTGTGCAACTCCGTGTAAAACTTTGTGAAACTCGGTGAAATAACTATGACACAAAATACACAAAGAAGACACAAAAACCACAAAGCAAAAATAAAAAGGTAATGATTAGCTAATGCCCAACACCTTTAATAAATAAGTTTTAGAACAGTAGGAGACAAATCCCTTTTATTTTTTGGCACGCAATATGCTAATACTAAAAAGAAGATTAATAAAAAAACAACCATCTTTAACACAAAATGTAACGTATATAATTACATTAGTGACGTTTTATTATATTTATATCCAGCAGATAACAACAACATGAATAGATTTTTATTAGTATCAATTTTGTTTTTAGTACTTGGTTTCACTTCCGTTAATGCACAAAACTTCAGTACGCATCAAGTTAAAAAAGGTGAAACTATTACAGGCATTGCCAACCAATACGGAGTAACCATTTCCGATATATATGCCTTAAATCCAGATGCGAAAAAAGAATTAAAACCCAATACCATTTTAATCATTCCATTATCAAAAGCAAAAAAGCCAGAGGTTACGATGGTTAAGGAATTAGTGGGATATAAAGACCATAGGACCAGTAAAAGAGAAACGCTTTACAGTATCTCAAAAGAATATGGTATTACCGAGGAAGAATTAAAAAAACACAATACGTTTCTTTATGCCAATACTTTAAACAAGGGCGATAAACTGAAAATACCAGTATATAAAACCATACAGGTAGAAGCCAAATCTGCCACAAAAACCTATATAGTAAAACCTAAGGAAGGGAAGTGGCGCGTAGCATATAAATTTGGCATTACGGTTTCAGAACTGGAAGCGCTCAACCCGGGTATGGGAGACACTTTGCAAGATGGCCAACAAGTGTATGTGCCAAATATTGGTGGTTCGGAAGAAAAAGAGGTGGATGAAAGATACAGCTATTACAAAGTGCTTCCAAAGGAAGGATTTTACCGTTTGAAACTTAAATTAGGACTGGAACAGGACCAATTGGAGGCTTTAAACCCCGATTTAAAAGAAACAGGTTTAAAGGAAGGCATGGTTTTAAAAATACCTTATACCAATAAAATACTGGGCAGTGATGAGGGAGCGGTGGCTAAGGTTAATTTGCAAAGTAGAATGATCAATCCCAATACCAAACACATCGCCATCATGTTGCCGTTTAGGTTGAACCGTGTGAGTTTTGATTCGTTACCAGACACTAAAAAATGTATTAAGAAAGACCCTTATTTAGATGCATCGCTTGATTTTTACTCGGGGGCTTTAATGGCACTCGATTCTTTAAAAACACTGGGTGTTTCGCTTCAAGTGGATGTTTATGATACCAAGTACCAAGTAAGTGAGGTCATTAAAATTCTTAACGAGAACAATTTTAAAAATGTGGATGCTGTTATTGGTCCGTTAACCCCTGAAACGTTTGATAAAGTGGCATCAGGACTTAAAGGCTTGAACGTGCCCGTTGTGTGCCCCATTGGTACTAATTTAACCTTGTACGATAACGTTTTTCAATCTAGATCCTCCGATGATCTATTGAAAGACAAAATCATAAATTTTGTTAAAACCGATTCTTTAAACAAAAACATTGTTATCATTTCAGACACAAAAAACAATGCCGTTGCCAATGATATTAAGCGGGAGTTTAACAATGCTAAAATGGTGTTTTCACGTAAGAACAAAGATGGTAGCGATGTGAACTTTGTTCATGTAGAAGACATACGGGCCACTCTGAAACCAGGTAAAAACTATGTTTTTTTAGAAACCCAAAACGAGGGATTTGCATCCAATGCCACCAGTATTTTGGCTTCTTTAATCCAAAAACCAGAGAACAACCCATCGGCCATAGAGATTATTTTGGTCACCACCAATTTTAATCCAGCTTTTGAAGGCGATCAAGTAAATAACGAGCATCTATCAAAACTTCATTTGCATTTCGCGACATCCTCAAAGTCTTATAATGAAGTGGAAAGCAATTCATTTGTGAAAAATTACACGAAGCAGTACAATACAACACCAAGCAAACGTGCCATTAAAGGCTTTGATTTAACCATGGATGTCGTATTGCGTTTGGTTACTGCCGATGATTTGTATGCATCGGTAAACAAAGCACCGCTTACCGAGTATATTGAAAACAAGTTTGCCTACAAGAAAAAGCTTTTTGGAGGGTACTACAACGACGCCATTTATTTGGTAAAATACGACGATTTGTCCATTGTTGAAGTAAAGCAATAAGATTTATTAATCCACGTTTTACGTCTATAAAACGTTTTTGATATCAATCTGTGATTAAATGTGCCCTAATAGTATGTTGTTTTCTTTTTGTTGCCCAGGATGAACCAGTCATATCTTGGAACGAGTTCTATAAACTTTCGTGGTCCGATTTTAAGGCGACTCCCAATAAATCAGAAAACGCCTCAGCCATTACAGCGTCGGGTATCACTTTTGGGTTTTCTGTAAAGCAGACCGACACGCGGGTTATCGGTTTTACATCAAACGTTCATGCCCATTTTTATCCAGAACAATCGTGGTATAAAGTAAAGGAAGTAGATGCACATGTATTGGGACACGAACAGTTGCATTTTGATATTACCGAATTGTATGCACGCAAATTCAGGCAGCGTATCAGCCAACTTAAAGTGTCTAACACTATTGGTAGTCAATTAAAAAAACTTCACAACACTATAAAAAAGGAGCTTGCTTCCAAGCAAAATACTTATGATGCCGAAACGGATTATTCCCAAATTGCAGAACAACAGGCAAAATGGAAAGCATATATTGTTATTGAACTTGCTAAACTTTCCAAATATAAATCGGTAGATTAGCGGCATGCTTCCAGATAAAAAATTCCTGATAGATTTAGCACATACCAAAATGCCTTTTGGTAAGTATAAAGACCGCTATTTAATAGATTTACCCGAGTATTACGTGGTTTGGTATAACCAAAAAGGTTTCCCCAAAGGAAAATTAGGCGACATGCTAAAGCAGGTTTACGAGCTAAAATTAAATGGGTTGGAAGATTTGATTAGGAATATCAGGAGGCAGTATCCTAAGGGGTAGTTTTTTTTTGAGGGTGTTCGTTTTACAGTTTGTACATAAAAAGTAGGATGTTATAAGCGCATAGTTATTCGACTAAAATAGTGTTATAAAAAATATCATTCAAATTGAATTTAACACATCTTTAGATGTTTTTCACATCCTGTGTTAGGTCTAGTGTTATGTTAATAATCAATTGACGGATAAAGTCTTTTTAGTTTTATCCTTGAGTCTTTAGTTGTGAACTGCCAGTTGATCTTACCTTCCTTTTTGTTTCTGCTGTCCTGCCACGCATTTATCTCTCTTTTTATTTCATCCATTGTGGAGATGTGCCTGTTAAGGCATTGCCCGTTGAGCACGTGCAGTTCTATCTCTGCCATGTTCAACCAGCTCCCATGTTTGGGCGTGAACACAAATTCAAACCTGTCCCATAACCTTTTGGCTTCTTCCGGCTCGAAGGTCTCATAAAGGGCGGAAGCCGTGTGCGTGCTGAAGTTGTCCATCACAAGTGTTATTTTGTCTGCTTCCGGATATTGCTCGTCCGCCAACTTTTTGATGAATTTCGCCCAGTCTTTTTTTGCTTTGTACTCCGTTACCTCTACCATTCGTTTGCCCTTCAACGGTTCGTTCGCCATGAATATATTGACCATGCCGTGCCTTACGTACTCATAATCAACCCGGGCTTCTTGCCCCGGTCTCATTGGAACGGAAAGCTGGCCCGCCGAGATCAACTGTTTCGGGGACTCGTCCATGCAGACCACCGGGTTATTTACATCATAGGGCCTTTTGTAAACATCCAGCACCCGCTCCATGTTCGCGACGAACTCTCCGTTGCTTTTTGGCGGAATCACCCAGCCCTTTACTTTCCAAGGCTTAAGTTCGTTTTTTTTAAAACCTCCCCAACGGAGACATGGGAGATGCTCGGCACATATCCCAGCTCGACCATCCTGTCGGCCAACAACCTCAAGGACCATTTCGCAAAGCCCGGGGGCGGCTCGCTGCAACATAGCTGTACCAGTTTCGCCTCCACATCGCCATCTATTTTCTTTTCATAGACCCGAGTGGTTGGGCGGCGTTCGAGCACCGCCTCGAAACCTTCTTCCACGAACTTTTTCTTCACTCGGTCTATGGTGCGCATGCCCACCTTCAGGACTTTGCTGATCTGTTCGTTGGTTACCTTTTCAGAATGATCACCTTCATCGCAGTTCAATAGAATGTAGGCGGCACGGAACTTCTGTGTGGTATGCGAGCCTTTGTTGATTATTGCCATCAACCCGTTTACTTCTTCTTGACTTAATTTAATAGTGTACCGTATCATTGTTTTTATTCAAAGATACTAAATTTAATTTAATACGTCATAATATACCTAACTCAACACTAGTTACTTATTTTCACTACTTTTGTGTCATAAAACAACTGAAACGTTGTTAACAATATTAGGATTGGGGTGTCCCCGGTCGGCATAAAAGGTTGGGTTTTCCCAGCCTTTTTGTTTTTAAGGAAATTTCTTAAGTCCGTAAACTCTTCCGTTTCTTGTGCAAGAATTATGTTTGAATTTTTCAAATGATAAATTTATTCCTTGTGGATTTAATATACTTCTTGCAATTGGATAAGCAATTAAATCAGAGAGTTGAAGTCCGTTAATGTTTTCATTTTTCCAACTAAATTTGGATTTGAAACCGTAATTTTTAATTCTTTCTGAATCAACATAATATGTTCCAATTTGTCTAATTTTTTGTATGTGTTCTGCTAGCTTTATGTCCTCCTTTTTTCCTCTTCTTTCAATAATTATTTCTAATTCGTTACAATTACCAAGGTTGTCCAAGCAAAAAACTGTCTTTCAAGAATAAAAGAAAGAGATATTTCATACACATCATTTTCTAATTTTCCATATTTTTTTATAAATTCAGTTTTATTTATTGATGCCGCAATAATATCATATTGATGTTTTTCTACTAAATTATTTATTGCTTCATAGAACTTGTTTTTAGTCTCTAAATCAAAAAGTATTTGGAATTCATTGTTGCATTTTCGGATATCTCTTGAATGAAATATTACATTCATATTATTCCAAAATTCAGTTTTTATTTGATTAATTTCATTTCTGATTAACTTATAATTTTCTTCTGAAATCAGAATACCGCATAAAAGAAAAATTGGAAAAACTTTATCGATTGTTTTTAATCCGTGGTCACCACTTTCATCAAGAAACAAATAATATTTCAAATTGATAATTTTCTGTAAGTATTAAGAATAAAGTCTCTTTTAATTGGGCTCATAAATACTTCACACTATTTAAAATAGTTTTTTTCAATTGTTCTTTAAGCGCTTTATCTGATACCAAATCGATCTTTAATTTTAACTCGTTTTCTAAAAGTTCATGAAGATCGAAAAATTCCCATCCCAAAGGTTTTCTAAAGGATACCAAAATATCGATATCGGAGTCTGTTCTCTGTTCGTTTTGCGAAAAAGAACCAAAATACCCAATTTTATCAACAAAATATTTTTGTGACAGAATAGGTTTGAGTTCTTTAATTTTGTTCTCTATTTCTATACTTGATACCATATTTCAAATTTAATAAATTTTGAATTGATTTGAGCATCTTTATTTTATAACCAAAACACCCCAGTTTTCTAACCCAAAACCATTGTTAACAACTCCCTTTTAAATATCTAAAAAACAATCCCAAAATAACTATTTAAATGTTGTAAATTTGCCTGCGTTTATAAGCGCAACATGACAACTACAGCAAAATACATTTTTGTAACCGGTGGGGTTACATCATCACTAGGAAAGGGCATTATTGCGGCATCGCTTGCTAAATTACTTCAGGCCCAAGGGTATCGGGTAACCATTCAAAAATTAGATCCATACATTAACGTAGATCCAGGAACGTTGAATCCATACGAACATGGCGAGTGCTATGTAACCGAAGATGGCGCTGAAACCGACTTGGATCTAGGTCATTACGAGCGTTTCTTAAACGTTCCCACAAGTCAAGCCAATAACGTTACCACGGGCAGAATTTACCAAAGTGTGATACAAAAAGAGCGTCGTGGCGAGTTTTTGGGCAAAACGGTGCAAGTGGTTCCACATATTACCGATGAGATAAAGGAACGTGTCCAAATATTAGGGAAATCGGGCGATTACGATATTGTCATTACCGAAATTGGAGGCACTGTGGGCGATATAGAATCGTTGCCATATATTGAAGCGGTGCGTCAATTACGTTGGGATTTAGGCGAGAATAACGGTATTGTTATCCATTTAACTTTAGTGCCTTATCTATCTGCTGCGGGCGAATTAAAAACAAAGCCCACCCAGCACAGTGTAAAAACTTTAATGGAAAGCGGGGTGCAAGCAGACATTTTGGTGTGTAGAACGGAACACGATCTACCTTATGATTTACGCCGAAAACTGGCCTTGTTTTGCAATGTTCGTGAAGAAGCCGTTATTCAATCTATTGATGCATCAACCATTTACGATGTGCCTAACATGATGTTGGAAGAAGGTTTGGATAAAGTCGTGTTGAAAAAATTAGGACTTAATAGTTCGACCCCGGACATTACAAGGTGGAACGAATTTTTAAAGCGCCATAAAAATCCAAAATCTGAAATTACCATTGGGTTGATTGGTAAATATGTAGAGTTGCAAGATTCCTATAAATCCATTTTGGAAGCCTTTATTCATGCAGGTGCGGAAAATGAGGTAAAAGTAAATGTAGAATCGGTACATTCAGAATATTTGAGCACGGATAACATCAAATTAAAATTAGCACATTTGGATGGTGTTTTAGTGGCACCCGGCTTTGGGGAGCGCGGTATTGAAGGCAAAATTGACGCGGTAAAATATGTACGCGAAAACAATGTGCCATTTTTTGGTATCTGTTTGGGCATGCAAATGGCGGTAATTGAATTTTCCAGGAATGTATTGGGTATTCCTGATGCCGATTCTACCGAAATGAATCCTAAAACCAAAAATCCTGTTATCGATTTAATGCAAGACCAAAAAACCATTACCGATAAAGGTGGAACGATGCGTTTGGGGGCTTGGGACTGCGATTTAAAATTAGGAAGTGGGGTTCGTGATATTTATAAAACCGAAAGCATTAAAGAGCGTCACAGACACCGTTACGAATTTAATGGTAAATACAAAGCCCAAATGGAAGCTGCCGGTATGGTAGCAACAGGCTTGAACCCAGAGACTGGTTTGGTTGAAATTATAGAAATACCAACGCATCCGTGGTTTATTGGCGTGCAATACCACCCAGAATATAAGAGTACGGTTGCCAACCCACACCCCTTGTTTGTGGCATTTGTAAAGGCAGCTTTAAATTTCAAAAAAAAGAAAACAAGTGTCAAGATGGCACAAAATTAAAATTGGATAGCTTTTTGGCTATAAAGAATAACTTGACAAAAGACCTGACAGGTTTTAATCCCGATAGATATCGGGGCTGTCAAGTCTAAAACTTAGAGAATACATGGAAGAAAAAAAATTGGACATTAATTCGATTATAGGTTTTGTGCTTATTTTTGGAATATTAATGTATATGCTTTGGCAAAATCAACCCACGCCAGAAGAATTGAAAGCTAAAGAAAAAGCGAAGCAAGAACAGGTTGAAAAAGAGAGCAAAACCAAAGCGCAAGAACAAATTAAAGTTACCACAGCGGATGATTTTGCTGCCGGTTCTGTTGCCGATTCACTTCAATTGGTAAATTTAAAGAATAAACTAGGTGCTTTTGCTTATTCTGCGGCCAACGCCTCAAAAGAAGAAACCCTGGTGGAAAGCGATTTGCTGGCTTTAAAATTCAACAATAAGGGGGGGTATCTTTCAGAAGTAAAACTTAAAAAATACACCGATTTTAAAGATAGGCCCATATATATCATTAAAGATAACAATGCGTCTTTTAATATAAATTTTGCAACTACCGACAGCCGAATTTTAAATACCAAGGATTTATATTTTGAACCCACGGTAACCAAAAACGGGAACAACACCATAGTTTCAATGAAACTAAAAGTATCGGACACTCAGTTTTTGGAATACCGATACGAATTGAAAGATGGGGACTATATGATGGGTTTTTCCATTCGTTCGCAAGGGTTGAAAGATGTTATCAACAGTTCACAACCTATTGATTTGGATTGGAACTTAAAAACTTATCGCAATGCTAAGAGTATTTCTTATGAAAACAGATATACCGAGTTGGTTTTTGAATACGAAGGAGGAAAAGACGACTATTTAGGGCAACGTAAATTGGCAGAAGATACTGGCGAAGATGTTACTTATGTGGCCTTTAAACAACACTTTTTTACATCTATCTTATTGGCAGACGCGCCTTTTAAAATAGGGGCTTTTCAGTCTGAAAACTTAGTGCAGAACGAAGATATTGATACGGTTTACACCAAAGCGTTTTCCGCAAAATTGCCTTTGGAACTTGCCGGTGGAGAAATCAATAAATCGATGGATTGGTATTATGGTCCAAGTGATTATAAAATATTGAATAAATACGATAGGAATTTAGATGAAATTGTGCCATTGGGTTGGGGTATTTTTGGGTGGATAAACAGATATCTTTTTATTCCGCTATTTGCTTTTTTAGGCACGTTTTTACCTTACGGAATTGCCATCATCGTCATGACTATTTTGATCAAGTTATTGATGTCGTTCGTGCAGTACAAGCAGTTTTTGTCGCAAGCGAAAATGAAAATTCTAAAACCGGAGTTGGATGCCATCCGCGCAAAGCATAAAGACAATAAAATGAAAGCGCAGCAAGAAACATTGGCACTACAAAACAAAGCAGGCGCTAGCCCCATGGCAGGTTGTTTGCCAGCATTGGTGCAGCTGCCCGTGTTTTATGCCTTGTTTCAGTTTTTCCCATCGGCGTTCGATTTACGTCAAAAAAGTTTTCTTTGGGTAAAGGATTTGTCATCGTATGATACCATTTATCATTTTCCTCCAGGATGGAAAATTCCGTTTTATGGCGACCATGTGAGTTTGTTTCCTATATTGGCTTCCATTGCCATTTTCTTCTATATGCGTTTAACCACGGGCGATCAAATGGCATCGCAACCAACGCAAGAAGGGATGCCGGATATGTCTAAAATGATGAAGTACATGATGTACTTTTCCCCCATCCTGATGTTGTTTTTCTTTAATAATTACGCTTCTGGGTTGAGTTTGTATTACTTTATTTCAAACTTAATCAGTATAGGAATCATTTTGGTGATCAAAAATTATATTCTTGATGAAGATAAAATCCATGCCCAAATTCAAGAGAATAAAAAGAAGCCTAAAAAGGAAAACCGATTCCAAAAGAAAATGGCAGAAATGATGGAGCAGGCAGAACAACAAAAGCAATTGCAACAAAAAAAGAAAAAATAATTTATAAGCTGCCTTAACTGGCAGCTTTTTTATTGCAAAGGCTTTTATAAAAAGTCAAGGGGCTTCGTGAAACTTCGTGTAATATTTTGTGCATCTTTGTGTATAGCTGTTGCACCGAGTTACACAAAAAAAAAACACAGCGCTGCACAAAGCAAAAAAACCAGACTAATTAAGTTTATTATTAAAAGTTATATAAAACCGTTTTATTTAAACATGTTACTCTGGGTATTTTTGTTACACACAATTTGAAACCCATAGTTTCGTTAATAGGGTATTCAGAAATTAAAAGAAATCATTGTTAAAATCATTTTCTATGAAACTTCCATAACGAACTCTCGATACCCAAGCGAATGATTATATGGAAGAACCATGTGACCGATAAAAAAACAATAAATATAAACACATGAAAACAACGTACACCATCTTATTTTTATTTATTGCCATATTAGTTTCTTCACAAGAAATCAATCAATTGGATACAAACGGAAAGAACCATGGCATCTGGAAAAAAAATTTTGATGGCACCAATGTTTTAAGGTACGAAGGTGAGTTTCTGCATGGAAAAGAAATGGGTGTTTTTAAATTCTATAAGAACATCAAGAAAAAAGCGGTACTGACGGCTACCAAAGAATTCAACGAAGCCAATAATAAGGCGTACGTAAAGTTTTTTGCTTCCACAGGAAAAATTATAAGCGAAGGCCAGATGGATGGCAAGAAATATATTGGCGCATGGAAATACTATCAGAAAACCAACGATAAGCTACTCACTTTGGAGCATTATAATGATGCGGGCGTTTTGAATGGTGAACGTTTAGTGTATTATCCTAACGGACAAATAGCTGAAAAACAGTTCTATAAAAACGGAAAGTTGGATGGGGCTTCTGTAGTATATTCAGATAAAAATGTGGTGTTAAGCGATGTTATCTATGTGAATGGTGAATTGCACGGCCCTTCAAAATATTACACTCCAAAAGGTGAATTGGTTGCGGAAGGGTCGTATAAAAATGGAAAAAAAGACGGCGTTTGGAAGTACTATGAAAACGGAAAACTTACTGAAGAAAAAGATTTTACCTATGTACCTAAATACATAAAAAAAACTCCTTAATTGCTTAAGGAGCCTTCTTTTTCATAGACAATCTTTAGGGATAAAGCTATCAATCACTGCCTATAAAAAACAACTAAACAAAAAATCAATTCTCTGTATTGGGGATAGCCACTTTGTTTATGGCATGCATTACTCCATTTCCGGCTTGAATGTTTACAGCAATTATTCCAATATTTGAGTTTCCTGAACCGTCAGTCATATTCGCAATATTTCCTCCCGTTCCCGGTAATGTAATCATTAAATTGTCACCTTCTAAACTTGGTGCGGTAGTTGTACCGTTTGGTGTTAAACCTCCCGATTGTATATTGCCTTCTACCACATGATGTAACAGAACTTTGGTCAATACGGGTTCTGCAGGAGGCGTACCTAAAGCAGTAAATGCAGCATTTGTAGGCGCAAAAACCGTATAGGCTTTTGAAGTATTTGATAATATGGTTACAAAATCCGTTGCAGGTGTTAAGGTCGTTAAAGCACTTACCAAGGTTGAAAAATTAGGGTCAGCGGTTGCAAAAGTCACCACTGTTGGGATGCCAATAACCGCGTCTACCACATGGATGATACCGTTGGTTGCTTCAATATTTGGAGTTACTACGTTCGATACGCCGTTTAATTTAACGCCATCAGTAGTATTTACGAACATACTAAGGTTCAAATTGGTAGCAGCATAAGTTGCCAACGTGTTTTTATACCCCGTAGTTAAACTTGCGGCAGGTAATTCTTCGGCTATAACGTGGTTTAACAACACTTGTGTCAACACATTTACTGGAACATCGTTAAGCGTTGCAAAGTTATTCGCTGTCAAAAATGCGCTAAATGCAGCATTGGTTGGGGCAAAAACGGTGTAAGTTCCTGGTGCATCTAAAGTTGCTACCAAATTGGCACGTTGTAAAGCAGCCACCAAATTACTTAAATCTGGCGTAGCTGCTGCTATTTCAGAAATGGTTTCTGGGGTCATGGTGTTGTTGTCATCGTCTTTGCATGATGTTATTAACGCCAATCCTACGAAAAGGAATACTAATTTGTTTAATAAGTTTGAAGTTTTCATATATAAAAAGTTTTTTTGTTTAACAAATATATATAATTATTAAACAAAATACGTTGTAAAATGTTTAAAGTTTTGTTAAAATAATTAAACAATATTTTTTGAGAAGTATGTTAACATTCCTTAAATCCCTGATTAAGGTGGTTATAAATTTATATCTTTGCATTCAAAATTGATGGAAATGAAACGAGTTGTTATAGGCCTTTCAGGTGGTGTGGACTCTAGCGTTGCAGCTTATTTATTAAAGCAGCAAGGGTATGAGGTTATTGGCTTGTTTATGAAAAACTGGCATGACGATTCGGTAACTATTTCCAACGAATGCCCTTGGTTGGATGATAGCAATGATGCCATGTTGGTCGCAGAAAAATTGGGGATCCCATTTCAAACGGTGGATTTAAGCGAACAATATAAAGAGCGCATTGTAGATTATATGTTCCATGAATATGAAAAAGGCAGAACACCAAACCCCGATGTGCTTTGTAACAGGGAGATTAAGTTTGATGTATTTATGGATATGGCATTGGAATTGGGCGCTGATTATGTAGCAACGGGTCATTATTGCAGAAAGGGCACCATCCAAAAAGATGGAAAAAACATCTATCAATTATTGATGGGTGTTGATGATAATAAAGACCAATCCTATTTTTTATGCCAATTATCGCAAGAACAATTGGCTAAATCGTTGTTCCCAATTGGGGAGTTGACCAAACCGCAAGTGCGTGAAATAGCTATGCAACAAGATTTGGTTACTGCCCAAAAGAAAGATTCGCAAGGACTTTGTTTTATAGGGAAAGTGAAGTTGCCCGATTTTCTTCAACAGCAACTAAAACCTAAAGAAGGGGTGATAGTTGAAATTCCAAAAGAACAAGAAATTTTTAGTGAAACCCAAAAAGAATTCATTTCAGAAGAAGACAAGCTAAAATATTTATCGCGTAAAATTGATTATCATGTTAATGACGGAAAAATAGTCGGAAAGCATCAAGGCGCTCATTATTTTACAAAAGGGCAGCGTAAAGGATTGGCTGTGGGTGGTACTTTAGAGCCTTTGTTCGTTATTGATACCGATGTTGAAGAAAATGTGATTTATACAGGTCAAGGTAAAGAACATCCGGGTTTATTTAAAAAAGCTTTGTTTGTTACTAACGAAGAATTGCATTGGGTTCGGGAAGATTTAGCTCTTAAATTGGACGAAACCATGTCCGTGATGGCTAGAATAAGATACCGCCAACCACTTCAAAAAGCCATTTTGCACAAAGTGGATAGTGGTTTGTACGTAGAATTTGAGGCATTTCAATCTGCAATTACCGAAGGGCAATTTGTAGCATGGTACTTAAACGACGAATTAGTTGGTTCGGGAGTAATTTCTTAAATTGCAAGTACTTAAATCGTTTCCCAATGAAAAAATGCCTACTGTTATTTATAGTGCTGTATTGTCAGTCAAACCTATTTGCACAACAAGATGCGTGGGTGTATTTAACTGATAAACAGAATGTGGCTTCTTCCATTTCAAATCCTATTTCAATACTAACCCAAAAAGCCATCAACAGGAAAAACGCACATGGAGTTATTATTGATTCACGCGATGTTCCTGTGAACGAAGCTTACATCACACAACTTAAAAATACGGTCGGAATTACGGTTAAGGCAAAATCAAAATGGTTTAATGCGGTGCATGTGCGAGGTAGTGAAACCGATATCAAAAATTTAAAGACCACGTTTCCTTTTATAAATCGTATAGATTTTGCAGATAAAAGTTTAAATACTTCAAAAAAAGTTCAAGAAAAAAAGCAATCTAAGTTCACGAATGCCCTAGTCAATTTTAATTATGGAAGTGCAGCTAACCAAATTAAAATGTTTAAGGGCGAAAAATTGCATTTGGCAAACTATACCGGTACAGGCATGACAGTTGCTGTTTTGGATGCAGGTTTTCCGAAGGTAAATACTATGGCTGCCTTTCAGCGATTGCGCAATGCAGGAAATTTAAAAGGGGGTTATAATTTTGTAAACAGAAATAGCGAGGTATCTGTAAATACTACAAGTAGTCACGGAACGTTGGTGCTAAGTACCATGGCTGGTTATGTTGAGAATCAATATGTGGGTACGGCTCCTGATGCTTCTTATTATTTATTTATAACGGAAGATGACCTCAATGAGAATCCTGTTGAGGAAAGTTATTGGGTTGAAGCTGCCGAACGTGCCGATAGTTTAGGGGTTGATGTGATAAACACGTCTTTGGGCTATACTACTTATGATAATCCTAAATATAGCTACACCAATGCCGATATGAATGGCAATACCGCTTTTATTACCAAAGGCACCAACATCGCTTTTGAAAAAGGGATGTTATTGGTAAATTCTGCTGGAAATTCAGGTAATGATGGTTGGGTTATTGTTGGAGCTCCTGCCGATGCTGCGGGTGTTTTAAGTATTGGAGCGGTAAAATCAGATGGTACGTATGCGTCTTTTAGTTCGCTAGGAAGCAATATACAACCAACCCAAAAACCAGACGTGGTGGCGCAAGGTGAGGCAAGTTTTGTTATCACCGAAAACGATATTATTACAACCGCCAATGGCACCAGCTTTAGTTCGCCTATTATGGCTGGAGGTGTGGTTTGTTTGTGGCAAGCCTTACCCTCTTTAAATAATGAACAAATCATGCAATTGGTTCGCAAATCGGCTTCACAATTTAATACGCCGGATTACTTTTTGGGCTATGGGATTCCTAATTTAGAAACGGCCCTTAATAATGGTTTGGATTTGGTTGAATTATTGGAAAATGATCTTGGACTTAAAATATATCCAAATCCAGCATCTAGTGATATCTTTTTTATCTTAGGTTCCCAAAATGCTATTGAACTGTATGTTTTTGATGTTCTTGGCAAGCTGGTTATCCAAACAATGGTAACAAATTCAACACCAAGTATCCATATAGCATCGCTTTCCAACGGGATGTATATCGTTAAAATCCAATCTTCCAATCAATTAAAAACCATTAAACTCATCAAACAATAAATGTCCAATAATAGGATTACACAATTATTCAACATTAAATACCCCATGGTACAAGCAGGAATGGTTTGGAACAGTGGTTGGCGATTAGCTTCGGCAGCTAGCAATTCGGGAATTTTGGGTTTAATTGGCGCGGGCTCCATGTATCCAGAAGTTCTGCGTAAACACATTCAAAAATGTAAAAAAGCAACGGATAAACCCTTTGGGGTCAATGTGCCCATGCTATATCCAAACCTTCAGGAAATTATGGATATTATTGTTGAAGAAGGCGTTAAGATTGTATTCACTTCCGCAGGCGATCCAAAAACGTGGACACATTGGTTAAAAGAACGCGGTATTACCGTGGTGCATGTGGTTAGCAGCGTAAAGTTTGCCTTAAAAGCGCAAGAAGCTGGCGTTGATGCGGTGGTTGCCGAAGGATTTGAGGCGGGAGGCCATAATGGGCGTGATGAAACCACCACCTTAACGCTTATTCCTATGGTAAAGGAACAGATTCATATTCCGCTGATAGCAGCTGGAGGAATCGCTACGGGAAAAGCGATGTTGGCAACCATGATTTTAGGGGCCGATGGCGTGCAATTGGGCAGTCGGTTTGTTGCCAGCGAGGAAAGTTCGGCACACGATGCTTTTAAGCAATTAGTTGTTAATGCGAAAGAAGGCGACACCCAATTAACACTTAAAGAGTTGGCACCGGTTCGCTTGATAAAAAATAAATTCTACAACGACCTTCAAGAACTTTATAAAAAAGCACCAAGTGCTGAGGAACTTAAAACACTGTTAGGGAGGGCACGGGCAAAAAAAGGCATGTTTGAAGGCAATTTGGAGGAAGGCGAACTGGAAATAGGACAAATAGCAGGTTTGATTCATGATATAAAACCTGTGTCAAAAATTGTCGAGGATATGATGCAGGAATTTGAAGAAGCGAAAAGAACACTTAATCATTTATAACGCGCATCTACTAAAAATCAATTATCATAGGAATAAAAAGAAGGAGGAAATTATTTCCTCCTTAATATTGAAACTATTAGCTTAAAAATTTTAAATCCCTATAAAATGAAAGCTAAATGTTTCTATGTTGTGTAGATTTTAAAGGCACACAAATTTACGCTAAAAAAACATCCAATTTTAAGAAAGCTATCTTAAATTATTAACAAATGTTAATAGCTAAGGGTCAAAAAGAGTTTTTTTAAATTCGTTTATACTAAACCTAAATCTTACTTTTGCGCGATGCAATTAAAAGATTATACCAAAGAGTTTAAATATAATTGGCAATTGGCAGCTCCAGTCATGTTGGGCATGTTGGGGCATACGTTTGTAGGCTTTGTCGATAATATTATGGTTGGGCAATTGGGGACCGCCGAACTTGCTGCCGTGTCGTTGGGCAATAGTTTTATGTTTATTGCCATGTCTTTGGGTATCGGTTTTTCAACCGCCATAACACCTTTGATTGCAGAAGCGGATGCTGAAAATAACTTTGAAAGAGGCAAATCCACTTACAAACATGGGCTTTTTTTATGTACCGTTTTGGGAGTATTGCTTTTTCTACTGGTATTTTTTGCTAAACCATTGATGTATTTAATGAAGCAACCCATAGAAGTGGTTGAGCTGGCCATTCCGTATTTGGATTTGGTAGCCATTTCATTAATTCCTTTAATTATATTTCAAGGGTTTAAGCAGTTTAGCGACGGATTGTCCATGACGCGATACCCCATGTATGCAACCGTTGTAGCAAATATTATTAACGTTGTTTTTAACTATTTACTAATATTTGGAAAATTTGGTTTCCCGGAATTGGGCATTGTTGGAGCAGCTTACGGAACCCTCATTTCAAGAGTGATTATGGTATGGTACATGTGGTTTTTGCTTAAAAGAAATGAAAAATCAAAAGCGTTTGTAACCAACATCAAGTTTTTTGTTTTGGATACTTTGATGCTTAAAAGAATCCTGAATTTGGGCTCGCCCAGTGCCATGCAAATGTTTTTTGAGGTCGGTATTTTTACGGCTGCCATTTGGTTGAGTGGATTGTTAGGCAAGAATCCGCAAGCGGCCAATCAAATAGCACTGAATTTAAGTTCGATGACGTTTATGGTAGCCATTGGGTTAAGCGTAACAGCTATGATTAGGGTTGGCAATCAAAAGGGCTTAAAAAATTATGTGGAGCTGCGCCGTATTGCCTTTTCAATATTTTTACTGGGCATTATTTTAGCATTGTGTTTTGCCATTATCTTTTTTGCATTTCATAACCAATTACCAAAGCTGTATGTGGATTTTGATGATGCCAAGAATTTAATGGATAATACCGAAGTGGTCGGTATTGCATCCAAGTTATTGATTGCAGCCGCCATTTTTCAGATAAGCGATAGTATGCAAGTGGTTGTTTTAGGTGCCTTGAGAGGTTTGCAAGATGTGAAAATACCAACCATTATCACATTTATTTCGTATTGGCTCATTGGGTTTCCCGTAAGTTGGTTTTTTGGGAAAGAAGATGTTTATGGAAGTTTTGGCATTTGGTTAGGGTTGCTTGCTGGTTTAACAACAGCCGCAGTTTTATTATATATTAGGTTTAATTATCTAACAAAAAAGTTAATTTTGTCCAATAACCAATAACCAATAACCAATAACCAATAACAATGGCACTACCAAAATTTATCCTCGGCGACAATACCGAATTTCCCAATGCTATTTATGTGATCCATACGGAGTTTCCTAGATTTATTATCAATCTTGAAGATGATGACCTGGAATGGTTTGAAGATTTTGACGATGAAGATGAAAAGGAATTGGTAGCGGAAACTGAAAATATGATCAAGCTTGCTACCGAGTTTTATGATAATGAAATATTGAAATATGAAGAGTAGCTGCGTTAAGGATTACTCATCGATATTAATTTTATATTAATGAAATCGTGAATGCGTTGCATTTGAAGCGGCATCTTTTTTGCTATTAAAAGCAAAAAAAAAAATATAGCGTAGAGCCTGATTTGAGGTACGAGAGTAACGCCCAATAAAATTGAAATGATAGAACATCTTTTAGAATACGACACCCAGTTATTTTTATTTCTGAACAATTTAGGCTCGCCAACCTGGGATAATTTTTGGTTGGCAGTAACGCACGAAATTACTTTTGTGCCACTTTATGCTATTTTGTTGTTTTTGCTATATAGGAAGTTTGGAATTAAGGCTTTATTGGTCATTATGGTGTTAACGGCTTTAATGATTGCTTTTACAGATCAAATGGCGAATGCTTTTAAGCGTTTTTTTGAAAGGCCACGACCTTGTGGCGAAGCTGCCTTGATAGACCACATGCGCTTTATTGCGGTGCGTTGTGGCAAGTATGGTTTCTTTTCGGGGCATTCGTCCAACTCCATGACAGCAGCTGTTTTTGTGGGCCTATTGTTGCGCCCTTATTATAAAAACTTGCTACTTATTTTAGTGCTTTGGAGCGCCATGGTGGGATATAGCAGAATTTATGTGGGCGTACATTATCCGATAGATGTAATTTTCGGATTGATTTTTGGTGCGATATCGGGTGTTGTTTTTTATAAATTTGCCCAATATCTTATAGGAAGATTTGTTGCCAATTAACGTTTTAAGCGATAACGTTTAAAGCTTTTTCCAACACGGTAATTTCGATGGTTCTGCTTTTTATCATTTTGAATTCCCCATCAATTTGTATTTGAAACAACGGCCTGTTTTTTTGGGTTATTTTAATGTTCTCGGTTTGGTAGGTGCTCACTTCCTTTAATATATGATGACGTTTCAAGGCCATGAGCAGCATGAATACAATAATTTTTATAACGCTAAGTTTCGATACAATCAAAATATCCAACATACCATCTTCCAACGACGCTTTTGGTGTTAAACTTACCTTATAACCAAGTTCGTTTGAGTTTGAAATAAAAATTAAAAAAGGCCTGTGGTTTATAATGTGCCCCTTTAATTTAGTTTCAACGTCAATTAATTTATCAGATTTTTTTAACGATTTTAAAGCGGCCTTAATATAGCTGGTAAGGGTCCTTCCATGGGATGCTTCGTAATTTTTTATAACCTGTGCATCAAATCCAATTCCTGTATTGCTAAAAAAATAGTCTTTGTTTAACAGCCCAACGTCTATTTGTTTGGTGAGTTGCAGTTTAATTAGTTGTAATGCTTTATCAATGTTTTTTGGAATATTTAAATGGGACGCTAAACCGTTTCCGGAACCAAGGGGGATAATGCCCAGTGTAACGGACGTATGTACCAAACAGGATGCCACCTCGTTAATGGTGCCATCGCCACCACACGCTACAATAATAGCGGCTCTTTCACTTATGGATTCTTGGGTAAGTTTAATGGCATGTTTTTTATAGTCTGCGGTTTTTATAACGATGTTATAAAGATTCGTATCAAAGTATGCTTCCAGAAGATCTAGGCCGATGTTGTTGTTACCTTTTCCGGCAATGGGATTTACAATGAAATGAATATGAGTCAATAGCTATTTTTTTATTTTAAGACCCTTATTGCGATACAGATAATCTGCTGCCTGATAATAAGAAATGGTCTTGTTTAAAAACGTAGCATTTTCCGGTATCTCTTTCAAGCTGTTATCTGTTCTCTCCCATTTATAGAAATCTGATTTATGTTGGTCGCTTAGTACCATTAAGGAGTCTGATTTCAATAAGCCCAATTTTCGGTAATTTCCAATAAAGGCACGCTCATCTTCAGGTTTCATATCTAAAATATTTTTACCAAATAAGTTGGTGGTATAATCCCAGTTCAACAAATCGAAAATGGTTGGGAATACATCTATTTGCGAGCAAAACTGATGCACCTTTTCGGGCTTGATTCCAGCATTGAAAATTAAGGCGGGTATATGGTAATTTTCCACATCAAGCGCCCACCTGCCAGCACTACTGGCACAATGGTCTGCCATAATTACAAATAAAGTATTGTTGTACCATGGTTTTGTTTTGGCTTGTTTTAAAAAGTTTGCGATGGCATAATCGGTGTATTTAATACCGCCTTCTCTACTGGTCCCAGATGGAATATCAATTTTTCCTTTAGGGTAGGTATAGGGGCGGTGGTTGGAAGTGGTCATTATAAAATTAAAAAAAGGGGTTCCTGTAAGTTGTGCTTTATCCGCTTCTTTTATGACCTTATTGTAAATATCTTCATCACAAACACCCCAAGCATTTTCAAAGGTAACCTCATCATCATCAATATTGGTGCGTTTTGTTTTTATGCTGGTATCCAACAAGAAACCTCTTCCTCTATCAACAATATTAAACCCATTACCTCCAAAATAAGTGTTCATATTATCAAAATAACCGTCTCCACCATAAAAAAAGTTTCTTTCATAACCCTGTTCCCTAAAAACCTCTCCAATAGTGAATAAGCCGCCATTGTTCTCCCGTTTTACAATACTGCGTCCGGGGGTGGGAGGAATGGACAGGGTTATGGCCTCCATGCCTCTTACGGTTCTGGTGCCAGTGGCATAAATGTTGGTAAAAAACAAACTTTCGTTGGCCAAAGAATCCAAAGTAGGGGTAATGTTTAGATCACTGCCAAAAGAGTTTAAAAACCGACTGCTTAAGCTTTCAACACATATAAGGATGATATTGGGGCGCTGAGGAAGTTTTAAGCTGTCAGAATTTTTTACGGTTCTTAAAATTGATTTTTCTTTTGGATTAACAAATGTCACTTTTGGCGATTTATAGTCTTTTTTTAAAATACTGAAAACCTGTTCTTCACTCAAGGTTTTATAAAAATCGGTATAGGAAAGTTCGTTGTTTCTAAAAGCCGCAAAAAATGAATAAATGCCTGTTTTCGCAATTTCATTGTTGTATCTGTTTTCAAATTGCTCTGCTTTTTCATTATTTACAAATGCTGCAAATATGAAGGCAATACCTATTATTAAAGCAGCAGGTAAAAGTTTTTCTTTAAAGGTTGTTTGGTTTTTAAAGGTGTAATGAAACGCTTTAGCTTTGTGCGTAATGAATATTAAAATAAAAAGAACCGTTAAAATGGCTCCAAGCAACCATGGTATTGGGTAAGATTCATTAATGTTTTTAACAACTTCATAAGTATAAATTAAATAATCTACCGCTATAAAATTAAAACGACGGTGAAATTCCATCCAAAAGGTAATTTCGGCAAAAAACGAAAATAAAAATATGAGAAGCCCAAGAGCGAATGCTACATGGGTAACCACACGGTCGAAAATGGTGCCGTAAAGTTTTTTCGGGATGACCACTAAATAAATAATATATGGTATTGCAAAAAAAGAGACCGTACCAATATCAAAAAACAACCCTATAGCAAAAGTACTGATCAATGTAAAAAGGGAGTTGTCGGTTTCATAAATGCTTTTATATAAAAAAATGCATCTTAATAGAAAAGAAAGTGAAACAAAAATAAGAATGAACGCTTTAAGTAGTTTAAAACGATTTGGAAAAATTCTATTCCACATATAAAATTGGTTTTTAAATAAGTTAAAAAAAATGTTTAAACGCAGGTTGTTTAAATTGAAGCTGAATAGAAAAGTGTTTTTTTAACAGAAATCTTATCTATTAAGCGGCACCGCAATCTTTACATGGTCCCAAGCCATGGTAAGTGCCAAACTATCTGTAGAATTATCAAAAGCTATGGTAAACTGCTCTACGGGAGCATGCAGTTTTTTTACAGGGACTTCAATATCCACCACATCGTAATTGGGATCCCACATGGGTTTCATTTCAGAATTAACCCCCCAGGAATACTGTTTTGAGTTAAAGATAACGGTCCACATGGTATCTCTTGGTACGGTCCACAACGTGTATTTTCCAGCAGGTAATGAAGTACCATTAACAGCAAGCGGTTGGTTGGTTTCAAAAGTGGTTGCTTCATTGGCACCCGTTCTCCAAACCTCATTGAAAGGCACTAAAGCTCCAAAAATTTCCCTTCCTTTTTTGTAGGGACGGTTGTAAAACACTTTCATTTTTAAATCATTGAGTTTAAATTCAACAGTGTCCTTGGGGCTTAATCGTTTTTCAAATATATTTTCAACAAAAATGGAATATAAAAATAAGCTTAATGCTATGATGCTTAAAAGTATTAAAATGCGTTTTAAAAAAGTGTTCATGAATAAAAAATTTATTTGGTTATAAAGATACTTTAAAAAGTAACAATTATTAAAGTGCAAACGTACAATTCTTTAGTTTTGTTTTATTAGGTAAAAAAAATATTTTTTATGGTATTAATTGATATTTATTTGGGCTTCACAAGCTTCAATAATAATTTCAGCATGCGTTGAATAATCAAACCACAAAGTATCTTCATTTTTTTTAAACCACGTCAGTTGTCTTTTTGCAAAGCGTCTGGAATTTTTTTTAATTTCTGAAATGGCAAAATCAAGCGTCCATATACCTTCTAAATAATTAAACAGTTCTTTATAACCAACTGTATTTAAGGCATTCAAATCTTTAAAAGTGAATAGGTTTTTAACTTCATCCAACAAGCCTTGTTGCATCATCATATCAACTCTTTGGTTGATGCGATGGTATATGGTTTCCCTTTCGGCAGTTAAACCTATTGAAATGGTTTTAAAGTTGCGGTGTATGTTTTTCTTATTTAAAAATGACGAATACGGTTGGCCCGTTCCCATACAAATTTCCAAAGCACGTATAACGCGATGCGGATTATCAATGGCAATAGTGTTATAAGCTACTGCATCCAATTCTTTAAGTTGGTTTTGAAGAAAGGGGAGTCCGTTTGTTTCTAATTGGGTATTTAAAGTTTGTCGGATATCGGCATCTACTTCGGGAAAATCGTCCAAGCCATATATTACGGCATCCACATACAATCCGGAACCACCAACCATGATGACAACATCGTGTATTTTAAAAAGGTTTTCCAAACAGTAAAGGGCATCTTTTTCAAAAGCACCGACACTATAATGGTCGTGAATGGATTTATGATGGATAAAGTGGTGTTTGGCAGCAGCCAATTCCTCTTTGGAAGGCGCTGCGGTACCAATGCTCATTTCCTTAAAAAACTGTCTGGAGTCCGCCGAAATTATTTCTGTTTTAAAATAATTGGCCAGCATAATGCTTAAAGCTGTTTTACCGATGGCGGTAGGCCCAATTATGGAAACAAGGTATTTAGGCATTGTGTAAGTGGTGTCCACATTTATAGCAAAATTCGGCGTTATCCTTATGTTTTGAAGCAGAACAATTTGGACACGATTGTGTATTTAGATGAACGATGTCCTTTTTTGCGGGTGTTCCGGGTTTGTTTTGGGCCGTATATTCTGCCGATACAATGCCGGTTGGTACGGCGATGATGCCGTAACCCAAAATCATGATAACTGCTGCAATGAATTGACCAATGGGAGTAACGGGGGCAATGTCTCCAAAACCAACCGTAGTAAGGGTTACAATACACCAATATACACTAATGGGAATGCTTGTAAAACCACTTGGTTCCCCTTCTATTAAATACATAAGTGTCCCAAAAATTATGGATAGAATGAGCACTGCAAATAAAAACACCAAAATTTTGGCACGACTAGCCTTTAGGGCAGACAATAACATATTGGAAGCCCCTAAATAACGGGCTAGTTTCAATATCCTGAAAATACGCAATAAACGAAGTGCGCGCAAGGCAGCAAGCGCATGTATGCCACCCAATAAAAGCGAAATATATTTTGGGATGGTGGACAGCAAATCGATAATGCCGTAAAAACTAAAAATATAACGGATGGGTTTTTTAACGCTAATAATGCGAGCAATGTATTCCAAACTGAATAAAATGGTTATGATCCATTCTGAAATATTAAGAATATTATGGTATTTGGCATCAATACTTTTTATGCTCTCTAACATAACCAGAACGATACTGGCTATAATGGTAATTAATAAAACAACATCAAACAATTTTCCAGCCGGGGTGTCTGCCTCATAAATAATGTCATGAAGTTTTGTTTTCCAGTTGGTGATTTGTTGTTTTTGCATACTTTCAAAAGTACTAAAAATTAAGCTTTATAATTTTTAATTAAAAGTGATCACTTTAACCCGTTTATTTCTTCTTATATGACTTTGAATAATATGTTGGGTATCTCTATTGTTTTGCATGGGGGTTATAATTGATTCCAATACCTCGAGATTATTGATTTGATAGTTTAAATTAAAAAAGCCCAGGCCTTTAAAAACCCCATTTTCTATTAAAATGGCACTGCGTTCATCAATAGCGCGTCCTTGGTCGATAATAACCATGTTTTTATTGGAATAGCTATACTTTTCTATAAGGGTTTCTACGCGTTTATTGTAAGTGTCGATAGCTTCTTTTTCAATGCAAGCACCATCGCAGGTTTTAATGTCGTAATTAAAACAACTGGTTTTTGTTTTGTACAATCCCGTTAATTTTTGGCATAACCTGTAATCCTCAACAGCTTTTGTAATAAAACTTTTCCCGCTTTGTCTGTTGCTAAACGTAGTTATGGGTTTTTTACGTCCGTCTGCCACATCAATTTTTAAATTTATATAGTTGTTGGCGTCAATAAAACTATACAGAGCGTGTGTAAATGTGGTGCGCCTAAGCGCACGGTTAAAAACAGGTTTTATACGTTTTATTTCTTCGCTTTCCTTTAAAAGCGCTACCAATTCGCTGCCGGTTTCTTCATAAGTTACGGCCGTAACTTGTGCCTGTATTTTTTTTGATTTATGATTGGTACTTGTGAAGTGCTGATTGATGCGCTGTTTGATGTTTTTGCTTTTTCCAATATAAATGATATCGCCATCAGCTTTGTGGATGTAGTAAACGCCAGTTACCGAGGGTAGGTCGGCAATAATATCCAGATGCCTGGGTTCCAATTGAAGTTTTGGATTGAGCCTGATAGATTGTTGGATGATGCTTTTGCCAGTATCTTTGTCCAATAGCATTTGGAACAATTTCACGGTTGCCAAAGCATCACCAGAAGCACGATGTCTGTCGGCAACAGGAATACCAAGCGAGCGTACCAATTTCCCTAAACTGTAAGATTCTTGTCCCGGAATTAAATCCTTGGCAAGTTCGACCGTACAAAGCGATGGACGAACAAATTCAAACCCCAAACGACCGAATTCTGTACATAAAATCCGGTAATCAAATTGAGCATTGTGGGCCACTAAAATACAATCTTCGGTAATTTCAACAATGCGTTTGGCCACCTCATAAAATTTTGGGGCGTTGCGCAACATGTTATTATTGATTCCGGTAAGGTTTACCACAAAGGGCTGAATATCCCGCTCTGGGTTTATAAGACTGATAAACTGATCGACCACTTTATGGCCATCATATTTATAAACAGCAATTTCGGTTATACCTTCTTCATTATACTTGCCACCAGTGGTTTCTATGTCTAATATTGCGTAAATGAGATTATGAGTTTATGAGGTGATAAGTTTATGAGTTTATTGTTTATAAGTTTAGTAATAAAACAGGTAAATTATGAAAAACCCAATTCCAAAAATTTTATTTTTCTTAATTCTTAATTCTTAATTCTTAATTCTTAATTCTTAATTCTTAATTCTTAATTCTTAATTCTTAATTCTTAATTCTTAA